>JAFGHP010000079.1 GCA_016930055.1 Candidatus Bathyarchaeota archaeon
TATCCTGATTATTCATAATATATCCTTTTTAATTATATATTATAATATACATATTATGTAATATATAATATGTATTATAAATTTACTTGTCAACAATTTTTTTAAATAATATTGAAAAAATGTAATAAATAATATATAAATTATGAATGAATAAATTAGGTGATAATATACGTGTTTTAAGAAAAGAATCCGGTTTATCAATCCGGGAATTATCATTAAAAATAGGCATTTCTCATAATACTTTAGCAGCTTATGAACGGAATGTTGTTATTCCGACTGTTCCGAATGCTGTAAAAATATGTGAATTTTTTAAAGTTCCGGTTGAATATCTGATTTATGGGAAAACTGTTGTAAAAAATAACTTTAAGGATAATGAGCTTTTAGCTTTGGCAATTGATGTAATAGAATTAAAAAATGATGAAAGCTTAGATCTATCAAAAAAATATTTAAAAAAAGTGATTGAGAATTTTAAAGATAAAAAAAAACTGATTGAAGAAGTTGAATAAAAAATTATTTATTTTTAAAAGTAAAATTTTAACATATTACATAACATTTTAGGCGTTGTAGAAGTTACCTGAGTAAAGCGAATGCGGATTATCACTATATATTTTTTATACTCCATTACAAAATTATATATATTTTATTCATTTAAAAAATTACTACACAGTTAAGTTGCATTACGTTGAACAAAAACTAAAACCAACGGTATTGTATTTGAAAAACATTGACAGTAAAATGAGCAACCCTAGGCAAAAGCTTCAAACACATAAAAGGTGCAAAGAATATGAGAAAACTTCATTCACTACCAAACCCAAGGAACAGCTTCTTTAAACATAACCTTGCAGTTGGAAAGAAAATGTTTATACCATTCTCTATGAGCGGCATTGTCTGCACGTAAAATAAAATGTGGTCTATTAGGTACAGCAATCCTATTTGGCGTTAGTTCAACAAGGATGGTACCTTTAGGACTTTCGCCGTCCAATACCTGAAAACTTAATGTTGGCACATAATCAATTATTTTAACTTCTAGATGGGACTTTTCATCAACCTTCAAGGAATTATAGAGTTCATGGATTGTATCCAAAGCTGGTCCAAAATCTCGCCTAGTATACTGCTTCTCAACAACACCACGGCTTAAAATTTCTATTAATTTATCTTCACGAGGATTCACAATAAGAAGTCTTAGATGCGCTCCCTTGTCTAGGTGCGACATGAAAAATTGAGGCTGACGTAAAACTAGATTAAGATTTTGACCAATGATCAAAATATCATTTGCACGGATAGCAGGTTCCCATTGATGCATAAGTGGTAATGCGCCACGAGCACGAACCGGACAAGGAGAGAATTGATCAGGATCAGGAACAAGCAAACGAATTTCATTTATTAATTCTTCGAAGGCGGCCCAATGTAAATCGAAAAGCTTAATAAGAGCTTTTTCAGTAATCTGTTTCTGTCTATTAATTGCATTTATCGATCGAACAAGCTGAAAGACGTCATTCCTCTCCGTCGTTGTGGCGTTGAAGTATCTAAGAGGTTCCTGAAGATGGTCTGGACTGAGACCCAGAAGAAAGGGACAAACTCGTGCTTCGTGCGATTTTTTTGATAATGCTCCCGCTTCAAACAAAATCCAGGGAGCATCAACATTATCAGGCGTTAGACATAGAATGCCAAAATCAGATGTCTCAAGCTGTGTGCCTATGTCACTGAACCAACGGCTGCCTTTATCAATATCTTCTGACGAAAGAAAAACTCTAACAGTTGGAATCACCTTTGGCAACCAGTCCTTAATAGCATATGCCAAACTGTGACTTATCTCACCAGACCAACTAACAAATATATTCATATAATCCTCCATTTACGTCCTAGTTCCTTACATATTTATCGAAACTTAGTTTGATGCATTATTTGCTATCCTAGTAATAATAATATATTCTATTAAAACAAAATGGATTTGAATTGCAGTATATTCTTTCATTTCGATATTAATTTTCATCTACTTTCTATTCCTTTCTTCATGTCAATCAATCCTAAATCTTCTAGGCTAATAATGATTTATTACTGCAGTTGTAGGCATAAATTAAGTACATTAAATTTCTTAAGATATCTTAAGTCTTGAATCATTAAAAAGTTTATAATCACTAACTACTTCCATGACAATTTTCTTAAGACCTTCAGATGAATTAGTTTGATTTGGGTCTAAAATATCAGGATCATATTCAAACCATTGTTGGTCTGTTATCCACTTAATGAGTTTATCGTTTTTAAGAGGTCCGCTATTAATTTCTTTTAGAATATCATCTTTCTGACAATCTACTACAACACCAAATAGGATATTTCTTTTCTCTATTTCTGATCGATTTTTGGTATTAAGTAACTCTTTCCAATATATTCCTTTAGTCCCATATTTAAGCATACCTTTTGTAATAGTAAGGAGTACATAGTCTTCTCTCTCAATAGCATTATCCAGTTTAGTAGCCCAGCCACCTATTCCCATATGTTTTTCACTAATAAATGTTTGAATATCACTTTTTTCTATTTGATTAGCAAGTTTTACTGCTTTTTCTTTATTATTATTACACCAGATTATAAATATCGAAGGCCGTAAAGTATCTATAAAAGCTTTATCCCATTCACCATATTGAAGAGCTTTTTTTACTAAATTATATAATGAAGAATAATTTGTTGGCCAGCGGTAATTCTGGAGTATTTTCAATTTGTTCTCATCAATGTTTTCAATTTTAATGAATTGATGTTCTTGAAACTCACCCTGTTTTTGAGTAATATATATATGAGCCATGTTTTCTGTTAGGAGATTCTGAATACATTCAGGATTTCTACATGTTCTTTCCCATAATGTATCTATACGATAGTGTCCCCCTTTATTTTTTGCTTGATCGACTAAGCTTGAAAAGCTACTAAATCCCATTTTAGCACATAAATGGTCTAAATCAATTTCAGCACCTATAACAACTCTACAATTAACTTTTACTTGATTCCCGTCTGTGCAAAGTAGTACACCAGTCGTAAGAAGACGAAGAAGAATATCGTGATAACTTGTCCAAGAAATATCAGCAGTTTTGTCAAGCATATCAAAATGAATTAAAGCATTAGGATGTTTAATTATTTCTCCTTGAGGGCCAAAAAATGAATTTATAGTTTTATCAACAGTACTCTGAAGATTTAAGTCAAGAACTGGTCTTCCAGTTCTCTGACCAACAAGTTGTAGAAATTGATTTTTACCAGTACCTAATTTACCAATTAAAAGGAATGGTACTTCTGACTCACTTACACTTTTCACATCCTTAATCATTTTTGGATCACTTAAAAATCGTTTAGTTTCAGTGGAATATATGAATTTATAATTACCATTTACATCTAAAGATTCATACTCAGATCTTTGTACTGAATCAACAAGAAATTTCCAATTTAAATTAGTCATTTTAATAATCCTCCTTTATTTTTTAAATATATTACCTGAAATGGCAGATAAAACAGTAGCTTATTTTTGATTCTCTCTTATAACTTCTTCAATATTAACATAGCAATGTATAGTATCTCAAGTGGTTGTATAGCTTAAAATTTTATTAGCAATCGTTGTCAAGTATTTCGTGTAACTTAATTGTATATGTAATTAATTAAATTTTATATTATAATTATTAATTATAATTATTTTACAAAATTATACAACAAAAAAATAAAAAAACAAAAAAATCGTAACAAAAACTGTAAACAAGTCTCAAAAATCAAAAAAATATAGCATCTTACCTCTGCATTTTTTTATCCCGCTCTTTTAAAGGATTTTATCTTTTTTTAAGATTGCGGATATTTTTAAGGAGGTTTTATATGATAAGTTTTTCA
>JAFGHP010000080.1 GCA_016930055.1 Candidatus Bathyarchaeota archaeon
CCACTATATGGAATCTTCATATAGAATGTATCTGCAAGATCTCTTGCAGGATGATCTTGAGGTTGATAAAGAGCATCAAAATTCCAGAAACTTAACTCTAAATAACTGCCTTTCATCTCTTTAAATCCTAATTCAACCCAAAACCGCCTAATATAATCAATAACTTGACTAATGAAGTGCCGTTTACCGAGTGCCAAATTTGGTGTAGGTAAACTAATATCATAATGTTGAAAATTAACATTCTTCCATATCCCACTTTGCAGAATTTCTTGAGTTAACTGTGTAATTACGGGTTTACTCCCTAAAGCCTCTATGAATGGAACAACTTCTTTACCAAAATCAGTAGTTTCAACCCATTTTTCAGTCTCTTCTTCGATTTTAACTAATCCCCTTTTAATTAATACTGGCATTCTTGCTTGGAATGGAAAGAATAAGCCTTTTTCTGGAAGGACCTTCTTATACATTAATTCTAAAATTTCCTCATCTGTAGAATTGCTTACTGAACGTTTCTTTCCCTCTTCAGTTAATTCAATTTTACCACTCTTGATCTCAGCCCAACCATTGCTTCTCACCCAGACCAGAGCAATATTGATGCTGGATACCTCTGTTCTGAGTTTAGATAATTCTGTGATGCCTCCTGCAACAAGTTTAATTAAATTCTTTTCTGGTAGTCCTTCAGTTGCATATTTTTCTCCTTCGTCCGTTAGTCTAAAAGAACGTGAAATCTCCTCCTTAAAGGAGACAACACCCTTAGTCTCCGCCCATGATGATGCTTTTTCAACTGCATCTTTACTTAAATTTAATTCTAAGCCAAGTTCAGTTGTTTTAGCAGCATTCTTATCTTTAAGTGCTAGTAGTAATTTCCTTTCGTTTTCATTAAGTTGAGCAGCTACCTCTTTGGGATTCATTGATTCACTAACCTACAATAATGCGTTCCTACTATGTTTAAAAATTAATGTATAATTAATTAATTTATTAATGAAAAATTTAGATAATTTTCTATTAATATGATTATATTAAGAAGAAAGTGAAAATTATTATATCTGGTAGAATATGTACTAACCAAGCTATTAAAAAACCATGTGTCTCTAACATGCTTTTCCCTAGAAACCACCCTAGGAAACTAGATAAAATTACACCAATAATTCCATTAGGTACACCATAATAATGTCCGAGACCAAAAAAGACTGTTGTTAGTTTTAGTGCTTCCTCTTCACCAATTGCTTTCTTAAGTCTTGAAAGTGGAGCTGCTCTAAGTGTAAATTCTTCATTAAAACCATTTATGCATGCAATAATAATCGCAGTTGGAATAACATAAATTAATTTTGAAAGAAAATCTTGAGTTAGTTTTGTAGTAAATAATAGAAAAATGAATGTACCTAAAAAGAATATTATCCCAAAAATTAATCCCGTTTTTTTCCAAGTATCTTTTTTCTTAATTCCTAAAAGTAGTGAAGGTTTTACTTCAGCATCTAAATTGCCTTTTACTAGAAAAATGTCTTTTAGTTTGATTCCTTTTATTAAAGAAAAAGTTAGTATAACCATTGCTGGGAGTAGACGTAATAAATGGACTGCTAATGAAGAAAGAAACCATGGTAAAGAATCAATTAACTCAATCCATATTTTGCTGTTACGTATTAATGGTATAAGACCTTCACGCCAACCTCCTCCATAACCCAGAAAAAAAATTACTCCTAGAATTAATATGTAACCTCTAATCTGCTTAAATGATTCATTAACAAAAGTTAGAGACATAATCATTAGATATGCTATACCTGTGATCCATGCCCACCAATAGGGTTCATTACCAAATATTTCACGCCAAATAATTAATGGTAGCGAACTGACAAGCAATGTTGTGGTCCACGTTATTATTAAAAGCGTTTTCTGATTAGGCATTAGATGCTAGACTTGCTTTAACATATTTATGTATATTCAGTAATTTTTCTTTGAGTTAATGTATGTTTTAATAATGGACCTGATTCAATCCACTTTTCTAAGGGAATACTTAATCTATTCATGACTTGTTTTAGAGCATCATTTATATTCTCGAAACGTTTCGGTTTCTGACGCATTGCATTCCTTACATTTTCTCTAACTTGCCATACCCCTACAGGAATAATGTAATCTGGATAAGCTTCTCTGAATATGAATACTTTTGCTTGACGCCTTATTTTAGTTAAAAATTCTAATACTGCTAATCTACCCGAATAATAGCATCCACCCATTGAAGCATAATGGCATCTACCTGAATACCCTTCCCAATCTGTTACAATATTTATATTACTCTCTGATGGGTTCCAGAGTGTTTTAGGGTACCATGCTTCATATGCTTCATAGCTCCATGCATCAGGAATTAGAAGTACTTCAAAACGGTTACCAAGATATTCCGATTCATATACTTGATAATTATTTATAAATGGATAATCTTTGATTCTATTTGCCATATCTTTGCTTAAAAGATCATCTATTGCGGTAATACTCCATCTTGTGGGGACTAATCTCCTATTTTTTTCTATTCCAAAACTTCCCATACTGAATGCGCGCATTATACTGTTTACATTTACTCCATTTTTATACAATGTTTTTGCTGCTTCAGCTGCTTTCAGATCAGAATCATAATGTGCTTTCTCCATATTATGTTCCCATTTAATGAAACCTATTTCGATTTCATTAAGAGGTGCTGTTGGTCCTATAGGTTGAATATCATTGTCTATGTATAGTCTTTTCAAGGGAGGTTTATTTAGTTTTAATTCAGTTTCAACGTAGTGTTCTGCTAAACTTAGTTCTCTTGTAGCTTCAAATATTTTCCCTGCTTTATCAATACGATTCACATTTACTGTTGTCATTCCCCTTACTAATTGACTCCTGAAATCAATGATCTCATCCATACTTCTGCCAAACCATCTCTCAGTATCATCTAATAGACTTGTATCACCATAACTAGTTGGAGTCATTGGACCAATCTGAACATAAGGATAACCAAACCTACCAACAAAAACACTGGGTGGTGATGAACCATCAATGTTTAAACCTTTAATGTTTCTCCACATTTTTGTATGACTTATAGCTTGCTGTACAATTGGGCAACGGGTCATGCCACATAACATTTTTGAGCCTTTACAGATTGAACACAAATTATCTCTGGCTTGTAATCTTAATGTTTCATTCGTATAATCTAAATTGGTGCCTATCTCTGGATCTGCATTAACTAATTGTCTAACCCATGTGTTTTGAGGTTTGAAACTTTTTGTTATCCTCTTACCCAATTCTAAAGTTTCATGGGCTACCTCTCTTTAAAGCAGTTTCTATTCACTAAGTATTCAATTAAATGAAAGTAGTGAAAGTGGTGAATCTTTTCTCCCTCAGGTATATATTGATCTCCCTATACTTTAGGGAAGCATGAGTAAAAGGCTTGACTGGGGTTCGTTACTAAGAAAAATGCCTTCTTTAATTATAGGTTTATTCTTATGTGCTGTTGGAGTCATATCTAACTTAAATTCAGGATTAGGTTTACACCCATGGGGAGTCTTCCATTTAGGAATTTCATTAAAAACGGGGCTCTCATTTGGTACTGTCACTCAATTAGTTGGTTTTGTTGTAATATTGATTGGATGGGTTTTAGGATTTGCACCAGGTATAGGAACCGTATTAAACATGATTCTTGTTGGATGGTTTATGGATCTTATTATCAAATATAATTTACTTCCAACTCCAAACGACTTCATTGGACAGCTAGCTATGGTGATATTTAGTATTTTAGTTACTGGATTAGCTACTTTATTGTATCTTAGAGTCCAACTTGGTGCAGGTCCTAGAGATGGATTAATGGTAGGATTTGTACGTAAATTGAATAAACCTGTATGGTTAATCAGAGGTTCAATTGAAGTTACTGTATTACTAGTTGGGTGGTTCATGGGTGGTGTTGTTGGAATAGGAACTGTAATTGTAGCACTAACTGTTGGTTATAGTATTCAATTATTCTTTAAATTCGGTCAATTTGATGGTAAATCAAAACAGTCAAATTTACTTGAACAGTATAATGAATTATTATCAAAAAAATAGATTTTTAATAGGTTTCAACATACGAAATATAAATTAACTTTAATGCATTTTAAATATTTATGAAAAAAGTATGGACCATATTTCTGTCTATTGGTACTTCAATTATTGGTTTAATCAGTTTTTTCTGGGGATCAAAATATGTTGTACCTGATCTTACACAGGTTGAATATGGTTTTCCTTTAGTTTGGGGTACTAATGTTGTTAATAGCATTGCTGGTCCAGTTGATTTATGGTACATTAATTTTAATTCTTTAGTAATAGACTTAATCTTCTGGTTTGCTGTAGTTATTATTGTTACAAGTTTATCGTTGTACCGTGAATAATTTACGAAGCACTTATCCAATATATTATGTCTTATAGATTAATTAGTGATTGCGTTGAATGCTGCAAAAGCACTTCTTGAGATGTTCAAAAACTATGGAGTTCAATATGTTTTTGGATTACCAGGAGAAACTACTTTACCCTTATATAAAGAATGGGCAAGCACTTCTGAAATTAAACATATTATGATGAGGGATGAACGGAGTACCGCTTTTGCAGCAGATGCATATGCAAGGTTTAATTTTACTCCAGGAATATGCGAAAGTCCCAGTGTAGGTGCAACTCATTTAATTCCAGGGGTTGCTGAAGCTTATAAATCAAAAATACCAATGATCGTCTTGACTAGTGATATTCCTATTCATCTAGAAAAAAGAAATATGTTGACAGGATTAAACCAAACAGCATTATTCGAAAAAATCACTAAAGAAAGCAACACTATCACTGATGTTGATGAACTACCTAACATTGTTAGACGAAGTTTCCGATTAAGTACATCCGGATCTCCGGGACCCGTCCATATACGGTTTCCAAGCGATAAACAAAATGAAGAGATAAATAATTTAGATTGGTTCATTCAGAAAGATTTCATTACTTATCCTGGTCATAGGTCTGTTGCTGAGTTAACTAAAATTAGTGAGGCTTTAAAGATTTTAGGAACCGCAGAGAGACCTGTTTTAATTTGTGGACAAGGAGTGCTTCTAAGTCAAGCTTGGGATGAAGTTATTCTTTTTGCAGAACTTTTTGGTCTACTTGTTGGGACAACGATCAATGGTAAAGGATCCTTTCCTGAAGATCATCCTTTAAGTATAGGTGTAGTTGGTGCCCGTGGTGGCACTTCTTACAGTAATAAATGCGTGAATAATGCAGATGTTATAATGTATATTGGGTGTAGTACAGATTCCGCGGGGACTGATTCATGGAAAATACCTCCTTTAGACACTAAAGCTAAGATAATTCATTTAGACATAAGCGAAAAAGAAGCGGGGAATAATTATCCCACAGAAGTCTTTCTTATCGGAGACGCAAAAGCAACTCTGAGGGTGATAAAAGAGGTTGCTGAAAAACAAGAAAAAAAGCGTAGAAGTTTGAGTAGAATAAGAAAAATTCAACAAGAAATTGCTGAATATTCTAAATATGTTGCATCTCTAAGTGATTCAAATGATTCTCCTATTCATCCAGTTAAAATAATTAAAGAGTTAAATGAAGTTCTCCCGAAAGAATATGCCCTGGTCTCTGATGTAGGTGTATCAGCAATATATGCTGCTACATTTTTTAAGGTTAAAGAAGCAGGCAGAAAAACTTTATTCAATTATGCTATGGGTAGTTTGGGTTATGCTATTCCTGCTTCAATTGGTGTACGTTTTGCTCGACCAGGATTAAAGATAGCTACTCTAGTGGGAGATGGTAGCTTCGGTTTCACTGCAGGAGAGTTGGAGACTGTTTCTCGTGTTGGTGGTAGTAATCATATCCTACTTTTTAATAATCTGAGTTATGGATGGATTCGCGCTGAATGGTTATTAAGTTATGGTAAAGAATATGTTGATTTTGCTACAAATTTTAAGCCTGTTGATTATCTGAAAATTGCTGAGGGATTTGGATTAAAAGCAAATCGTATCGAAAAACCGAATCAATTAAAAGATGTTTTAATTGAGAGTTTTAATTGTACGGAGCCAACATTTACGGAAATAATTGTTGATCCAGAGGATAAACTAATACCTCCTGTCCCTTCATGGATAAAAAAAGCAGATAAAGAAGGATTTAAACATGTAAAATAAGTTAAATTCTATTTAACTTGAAGTCATCATTGATTTCTGATACAGCTTTTTGTAGGAGTATTATGAGATTTTCGAGATCATTTAATTGAAATGTTTCAATTGGACTATGACTATAATGTCTGGGTAAACCTATGCTGCATGAGGGAATCCCTGAACCTGTTTGCATCAAAGCCATTGCGTCAGTTCCACCATGTTGGAAACCTATTTGATATGGTATTTTATGTTTCAAAGCAATTTTTTCTAACCATCTAACTAATAGTTGGCTTTCAATTTTGATGCCTGCACCAAGTTCAGCAATGTGAATGGCTGGACCTTTACCAACTTCATAAATTATTTCACGCATATTAACATCTGGTTGGAAACCCGCTGAGGTTGTATCAATAGCAATAGCTAAGTCCAAATCTAGACCATTTAACGCAACTTCTGCTCCTCTAAGTCCAATCTCTTCTTCAACCGTTCCCACATAGTAGATTGATTGTTTTATTGGGTTCTTTTTAAATTCGTTAGCAAGAATTATTAATGTAGCAATTCCGCATGAATCGTCTAAACTTGGTGTTGCCATATATCCATAAGCTAACTCAAGAGGTTTCATGCTATAAGATATTGGTAAACCCATTTTTATTCCAAGTTTAGTTGCTTCTTCTCTGCTCCTCGCACCAACATCAATGTACATCTCATCTACTGAGGGAATTGTGTTTGCTTCAGAAGCAGGAGTAACATGACCAGGTTTAAGACCAATAACTCCATATACTGCTCCCTTTTCAGTTAAAATTCTTACATGTTGCCCTTGTAAAGCTCTTGAAACTATTCCCCCAATTTTTTTAAACCTAATAAAACCCGTTGAATCAATATTGAAAACTGTTAATCCTATTTGATCCATATGTGCTACGATAGCGATCTTTAACGCATTAGGATCTTTACTTTTTTGAATACCTATAATGTTTCCTCTTGGAGTATCATAAACCTCATCGACTAATGGTTCAAGTTCGTTTTTTAGAAATCTCATCATTGGTTCTTCAAAACCTGAAGGTGCCTGAATTGCTACGATTTTCTTTATTAATTCTTTAAGACTTTCTTGATTAAACATGGATCCATTTTGTTAATTCAAGAGAAAAAATTATTGGTTATAAAATCACATATTGATTATTTTTAGAATATTTTCTCTGCGAATATTAGTGATTTCGATAATACTTCATAGCCATTAATCAGTAAAGATCTCATTAAAGAGGTGTCTTTAAAATCTGATTGAAACACTTGCCAACCCGTTAAATAATACCCTTTATAACTTTTAGCAAGATCTTCATGACCGTGTTTTCTTAATCTCTCAAGTATTCTTGTTCTATTCAAGTTCCAAACTTCATAAGGATCTGTTTCTAATTGACTTAATAGACGTACTGGAGTAGGTGAGACTTCATAACTGAGACGTCTGATTATATTTATGTAATCAATTCCGCTTCTATCCATTATAGAATTTGGTAAATTATTTAGTAATTCTTTAAGATTTAAAAGATATTTTAAATCAATTATCCTTATTTCTTCAGCTGTTTTGTTTTCCGAAAAATCTGCTTCGCCTACGATGCAGTCTTCTTTTAATATTTTTGGTGTTATTACGAAATCTGGATTTAGCAACTGACTATTTAATTCTAATAATTGCGGTCTCGGTATGTGAAGGTAATTTGGATTTGAATTTATGTAAAATTCCTCATATTTTTCATTTATTTTTATTGCTTCATTAAACTTGTTATTTGATGTGAATAACGTTTTGTCTTTTTTAAGTTTATAATGGATGTCTACATCGCTTAATGTTGGTACATAATCTATTGGGGTTTCCCATTTTTTAGTTGCTGAGCCTTTTACATATACGTATTCAATTTTATCTAAGAAATATTTTTCGAAAATTATTTTCCAGACATTGATACATGCCTCAACATCTACACGAGCTTTTTTCATGAGATAATTTTCATTCATTATGTACATTTACTTAATCTACTTTTTATAATGTTATAAATTAATGGAGTTAATTAGAAATTTTTAAAGTTAGAAAACATTAGTTATTCTCAATGGTAAGATTCCCTGTTACTCTTGCGACATTGTTTCTCGATAATTTGGGTATAACTTATTCTAAACATAGCTATGATTATCAACGTAAAGGCTCAGATGTTGCGGCGAGTGGTCTAGGAGTTGATTTACATTCAGTTGTAAAAACCCTTGTTATGCAGAGGGATGATGATACTCCGATTATTGTTTTGATACATGGTGATAAGGAAGTTAGTTTAAAAGAACTTGCACGTCAAATTGGAGCAAAAAATGTTCTTACATGTGAAATTAGAGATGCTCAAAAATATACTGGATACATGGTTGGAGGGATCAGCCCTTTCGGTATTAAAAAACAGATGCAAATCTATCTTGAATCGTCTATTTTAACTCTGGATAAGATTTACATTAATGGTGGTTTAAGAGGATTTATTCTGGAAATGGATCCTAATGAATTAGTTAAAGCCCTTAATCCAATCGTTGTCAATGTCAGTCGTTAATTTTTGTATCCTTTATTAAATCCCTTGTCCATTTGAAGACTCAATTGGGACAAAGCGCCTCAGTCATATAATAATTGGAGCAAAGAAGTAATATATGCGTAATTGACCTGTTAAGCGATTCGAATGGCTGAAATTTACATACGTAATGGTTTTTTATTGACAATGAAGGGTGAAGGCTTAGGCACGATCGAAGAAGGTGCTGTAGCTATTGATGGTTCCGAAATTGTAGCAGTTGGTAAAACAGCTGAACTTGATAAAAGTTACATGAATTCTAAGAAAGTAATTGAAGCTAAAGGAAAAGCTGTACTCCCCGGTTTCGTTGATGTACATATCCACACTAGTGGAACAATAACCCGTGGGCAAGGACAAGATGTTCCAGAGATTGAATGGATGCTTAAAGCTATGGCGCCTTTCGGGAAATACACTAAACCTGAACACAGTATTGCTGGTTCCCGATTAGGGGTTCTTGAGGGTCTTAAAAGTGGAGTAACTACCTTTGGTGAGATCGGTGGTAATACAATTCCGGTTACTGAGAATGTGTTTATTCCAAGTGGCGTAAGGGCAACGATTGCTAACACTATTAACGAGATTGGCCCTGGAAGCCGTCCTGATGCAAACAAGCCTTATATTTACTATCCTGATGTTGGTGAAAAGAAACTTAAAGACGCAATTGAGCTCTACGAAAAAATGGATAAAAAGGGCGATGGACGAATTAACGTAATTTTTGCACCTCATGGAGCTGACTTTATGAGTAAAGAAACGCTCTTCAAGGTTAAGGAAGAAGCAAAGAAACGAGGAAAATTAGCTCATATGCACGTGGCTCAGGGTGGAAGAGAAGCTATCCAGATAAAACTACGTTATGGTACAACTACTATTAAATGGCTTGATAGCATTGGTTATTTGGATGAGAATCTCATTGCAGCTCACTGTCATCATTCAACAGACGAAGAGGTAGAGATTCTAGCAAAACGTGGTGTCAGATATGCAAGTTGTCCTGCTAGTATAGGGATAATCGATGGAATAGTGCCCCCATTAGCGTTGTTTATTCAAAAAGGCGGTAAATATGCTGGTCTAGGAAGTGACCAAGCAGCTGGAAGCACGGGTCATAACATGTTGATTCAATTAAAAGCAGCAGCTCTACTAAATAAAACACGACACGCTGATCCAAGTATACTCCCTACTTGGAAAACTCTAAGAATCGCTACCATAGAAGGTGCTCAAACCATTGGTTTAGGCGATCAAGTAGGTAGCATTGAAATAGGTAAGAAAGCAGATGTAATTTTAATCGATTTAAAATACCCTCACTTGACTCCAATAGTAAGTAAACCAGTACGTAATGTTGCTCCAAACCTCGTATACTATGCTAGAGGCGATGAAGTTGAAACTGTGATTTGTAATGGAAAAATCATCGTTGATGACCATAAATGTCTAACAATGGCCGAAGAAGAAGTGATGGAAAACGCTCAGAAAGCAGCAGAAGAAGTGTGTTATGCAGCAGTAGACGATTATATGGCTGCAGACAGTTTACTGGCTAAAGCTGTTAAAAAAGGGCTTCTCTAATTTTTAATAAAATCTTTTTTAAAAAATTACTTGTTTTTTACAATTAGATATGCCTTGTTAATTGTTTTTTTATATAAAGATTTTAATACTCAAAGGACTTTGATACTAAGCTAGATGCTTGAGCCCGGGGGGACGCATCAGTTATGAAATTTAATGGATATAATCCCGAGAAAAAGGGTCTACAGAAATTCATGAGCGAAGAAGAAGAACTGATTTTAAAATTTCTTTGGTCATGTAACGATAAGAGTGCTTGCTTAAACGAAGTTGTTAACGGAATCAATAACAGTAATAGCAGGAACTTTGGAGACAGAAAAATTTCAAGATATCTAGCAAAACTTGAAAGGAAAGGATTCATAAAATCTGAAGTACTTCATTCAAGTAAAGCTGAAAAATATTATTCAACTGTCTTTAATGAAAGAGAACTTCTTCGAGAATTAGTCTATTTAACTATTAAGCATATATGTTTCTTTAATCCTATAGGTATGAAAAAAGCGGTAAATAACATAAAACTCTAAGTAACAATAATTACTCTTATCTTTATTACCCAATTTATTACATTTAAATAAAATAAGTACACTAATTATATCAAATCAAGTGGAAAAACTTTGAAAGATAATAATCATCTTCTAGACTTACTATTAGGACAAAAAGCTTTAAGACCACTAATGCAACCACAAGACGCCTACAAATTACTTTTTCAAGGAGTTTTTGGTGTAGGTCATATACTCGGAGAAAATGTATGGCCATATTTAGAAAAAGAAGTATCAGAACTTAATCTAAATGATTTTAAAACCGAGTCTTTAACTGAAGTAATAAGTATTGATGAAGAAATTGTTAGAATTAATCTTCGACCCTGGATTCGAAATGGCTTCGATTTGAAGTCACTTTACGAAGTGATGCTTTTATCGGATGTTAAAGGCGAAACTGAGACTTTTCTTAAATTATGGGATTTATTTATTGATTTAGTTAAAGAAGGTAAACTCGATTTCGATCTTACTGAGTCTATTAAATTAGATGCCACTTTAGACCGTAATAATCCTGAAGCTAAACATCATTCAAATATTTATAGGGCTACTTACAAGCCAGCTTACAGAGTTTTATTAAAAAAAGAGGTAAAAAAAGTATTAGAAAATTAGATTGAATATGTTTCACCTGGTTTAATTAAAATTACTTTAATTGAGCTATTTAATTCAACTTTTTCTTTCAAAATTTTTGGGTCTGTATCCCAAATATGCATTGGGAAAGCAATTTTTGGTTTTACTAAAAGAACTGCTTCAGCTGCTTCATCATTATCCATAGTATATGTACCTCCTGAAGCAACGAGCATAACATCTACATTTTTTATCTCTTTCATTTCAGGAATAAGATCTGTGTCTCCAGTATGATACACAGTTTTTCCTTCTGTTTTAATTAGGTAACCCACCCCAAAGCCCTTAGGATGGAAAGGTACTCCAGGGCTTCTAAATCTCTTAAAATTGTATGCTTCAACTGCCTCAATTTCAACCTCACCGATTTTTAGTTTTTCCCCTGGTTTAAGGGATTTCAATGCTAATCCAACTTTGCTACAATCAGATGGTGCAATGAAAGTGGTTGTTGGACCCACAGCTGCTTTAACTTTATCCTGTTTACAGTGATCTGTATGAGAATGACTAGCTAAAACAACATCACCTTTCTCATAATCGCCTTCATATGGATCAATATAGATTGTTTTTCCCTCTGATTTTATCATCCAACTTGCGTGACCTAACCATTTTAACTCCAACATGAACACCAGAAAAATAACACGAATAAGTCTTTAAGTATCTTATGCTCTAAAATTTAGGAAGCTTTTAATTTTCTATGAGCTTCATAAACAGCAACTGAGCGGGGGTTCCCGAGTGGCCAAAGGGGTCAGGCTTAGGACCTGATGGTTAGTCCTCCGTGGGTTCGAACCCCACCCCCCGCACCATTTTTACTTTAATAAAATTTTTGAATTAGGAGTTAATAGTAAAAAAGTGTTGGTACTCGCTTCAAACATCAGTTTAATAATAAAAATTTTAACTTCTGATTGATAATTGGTAATTGTTAGTTTAAAACGGGTCATTAAAGAAACGAAGAACATTCATTGTATTTTAATAAATGATATTATTCATATAAACATTTATTTCTTAACTTATGTAAAAATTTAAATAATAGTATATTATTATATCAAAGTAACTATATGAGATGTTTTTATTAATGAAAGATAATACTACTATTAGTAAAATAACACTAATCATATCAGTCTTGTTTTTTTTATTTTCTACTTATTCAGTAAAAGCATATGAATTATTAGGATGTTCTTGGGACAATGCAAGTGATTTAATTACTTTTTTTATAGACAATAATGACGACGACATTGAAACAGCATTAGGACTCTGGAATTATGCCGATTGTCCTAATGTATCTTTTAAAGCAGGAGGATTTCCATTTAGCCATAATGTGGGG
>JAFGHP010000081.1 GCA_016930055.1 Candidatus Bathyarchaeota archaeon
GAAATAAGACTCAACTACGAAAATTATCTGAAAAGCAGTCTGCCGATCCACACTGACAAATTAACTCTTGAATTCATAGCCAGATTTTGAAAATGCTTTAACTGATTCTTGAATTTATTTAAGTTCTGCCTCCTGTCGTGGTCGACTTATCTGGTGTTTAAAAATAACCCTCATATTCAATTGCATATAAATATTATTCTTTAATTTTATCCCGGAATATGGTAGAAATATTTTATATTTTTTATGAATGAAGTATCAATCAGACGAAAATGATGTTACCTTAGTTAAAGATCTATCAAAGGGTAACATATTGGCATTCAATATTTTATTTAAGAAGTACGGAAGCCGTTTGTATCGTTTTGCTTTTGGCTTTTTAAAGTCGGAAGCTGAGTCTGAGGAATTAGTCCAGGAGGTATTTACAAGAGTATGGGAGAAACGTTCAGGACTTAGGAAAGAGCTGTCCTTCAAATCCTATCTTTTTACTATAGCTTATAATATTATCATGAAATATTTCAGGACCCAAAAGTATATTTATGAGTATTATAATTCCAAAATTTATTGTGATCTTGATATTCAGACATCTCAGAAGATATCCTACGATTCGCTGCATCAATACCTTACCGAACTGGTTAATAAACTACCGGAAAAGCGTAGAGAGATCTTCATTAAGAGCAGACTGGAAGGAATGAGGATTAAGGAGATCGCGGATGAAATGGGAATCAGCCACAAAACTGTGGAGAACCAACTGACAAATGCTTTGAAATACATAAGACAACATTTTAACAAAGAAAATATACTATTTGTTTTACTTTTAATCCTGATTCTTTCATAGTATTTTGATATTGAGTATTACCTTACTGTAAAAATCGGAAATTTTATTACTAAAAGTGCCACTGCTATTTCGGGAATAGGTGTAAAATAGTAAATGTGTATAATATATATACAAGCAGGCATTCAGGAGTTTTTTTTAACAGATAATTTTTATTTAATTATTTAACGTTGATGAACAAAGCAAGTGACTGGGAAACTGTTATATATTATTTAATATTATATGGAAAGAATATTAATCAATTAAAATATCTGAATCTAAATTACAATTTTAAGTACGAGGCAGTGGTTAAGGTTTGTTAAATTGAGGTAGAAAAAGCAGTTCTAACATTAAAATTTAGAACTGCTTTTCTTTGTTAAGAGTATTTTAATATGTTACTTTGTTAAGAAGATTTTGATATGATTATATCTATATGAATAAGAATAAAATTGATACTGAAAGAATAACCAGGTTTTTTAAAGGAGATTCCGCAGAAGACGCAAGCCAATATATAAAAGAGGTTTTTTGTGACAGGGAAAAGGTAAAAGAACTTGACGACCTTATGAGGAGAATATGGTATGATCTATTGTCTAAAAGTGATTTAAAAGAAGATAAAATCGATCATGTACTTTACAGGATTCATTATGAGATAAATACTAAAATGCAAAAATCAAAACAAACAATATCGAGGTTTGTCAAATGGTTTTCCAGGGTAGCTGCTATACTTGTTTTGCCCCTAATACTATATTCGGGAATTCACTTTTACAGAACAGTCTCTAATAAAGGAGATTCTTCCTGGGTAGAAATTAAGACTCCGGCATGGACCAGGTCGCAATTCAGTTTGCCGGATGGAACACAGGGATGGTTAAACAGCAATTCGAGTATAAGATATAATGGAAATTTCAATAATAACCGGGAAGTTATCCTGAGTGGTGAGGCTTTTTTTGATGTTAAAAAGGAGAGTAAGAAACCATTCAAAGTCAATACTGGAGAAATTACTGTTACAGCATTAGGTACCAGATACAATATTGCTTCATACGAAAATGAGAAATCAATCGAAGTCGCCCTGGAAGAAGGGAAACTTTTATTCAATAATAAAAAAATGAATAAATCCTATCTAATGAAGCCTAATGATTGTATTATTTACGATAAAAAGCTGAACGATTTCACAGTAAAGAGGGTAGAACCTGAAACATACTACTCATGGACAATGGGTAAATTGGTGTTCAGAAATGACTCACTCGATGCTGTTGCCAGAAGACTTGAAAGGTGTTATAACATTGAAGTCGAAGTCAGAGGTGATTTAACCAAACAACCCAGACTACGAGCTACTTTTGTGGATGAGAATCTTGAAGAAATTTTAAAATTATTAAAGCTTAGTTTGCCCATAATATATAAAATTAATCCTCAGCAATTAAAAGAGGATGGGACTTATAGCAAAACAAAAGTGACCATAACTATAATGACCTAAAAAATGAACTGGAATTTAAAAGCTTTATAATTTCTGTCATATGAAATAATCAAGACGAAAATTCACAGCTGAATTTATGATCAAAATTGTTATTGAAGCAATAAAAGAAATCAAGTACTGGGAGAAATCCCTCGCTTCCCATTCCTTGGTTAATAGTACCAGCTACTTCTTGGATAAGTAGTCCATAAAGTGAGTTAGCTGACCAGAGCTTCGTCGATAAACCTCTTGATTATGAACAATTCATCTTTTAAGGGTGTCGTTTTATTTAGCAGTTTGTTTTTGACTTCATGCTCTAGAGCCTGTTTGGCAATGATATTTCATAAACGCTCGTTCTCTTTTTCCAATTCCTTTACTTTTGGATCTACCCTATAATAGTTGATCCTTATAAACAGATAGTATTCTGATTGTTAATAACTTATGTTCTTTGAGGTATTGTTTTTTGTCAGGATTTTGACTAAATTCGATCAAAACCCTGGAAATTATGTTAAAGAAATTACCAGTTCAGCCACAATTGGAGATGTTCAAAACAGTA
>JAFGHP010000014.1 GCA_016930055.1 Candidatus Bathyarchaeota archaeon
TTATTCTAAATATTAAAAGTTATAAATATAATAGATATTTCTAATTTAAGGTAAACAATTTTTAAATAAAAATTCTTAATTTGAAAAATAAGTTTTAGCATATTTTACAAAACTTTTATTATTATTAAAAGTAGCTACTAGTAATCCTAAAAGAATCATCTCAATTATTGCTTTTAGAATTATTTGTGTTGCTATAGTGTTAGCAATGATATTAGGCATATTAAAGTAGATGGGATATAGTACTGTAAAAATAATTATCGTAAATATTCCCTCAGGTATATACGAAATTATTGTACCAATTATTATTAACAGTGGCTTAATTTCCTTAAAATATTTCTTAAAAAGAAACCCAGCAGTTAATCCTGTCATCGCTTTTCCTAGAGGTAAACCTAACCCTGTAATCAGATTACCCTTTGAAAAACCAAATTCAAAGGCTGCAACTAAACCACCAATCAAACCAACTAAACCACCTATTATCGATCCACCAAAAAGAGCAGATATAAAAGTGGTTAAATGGCTTAAATCAAAAGCAAGTGAAACGGTTACCGGGCCAAATGGAATCGAAGGTACAATTGGTGCAAGTTGTATTGAAATATAGGATAATACGTTTCCTAAAGCGGCCATTATAGCTATAAAACTGATTGTTTTTGAAGAATATTTCGACATTTATTATATCTCAAAGACGATACCAATATTAAAGTTGCTACTTATTAAAAAGTTAAGAATATTAAAAATAACATAAATTAAATTAATTTAATTAATAATTATATACTTTAGTTAATTAATTATAAAAAACCTTGGTCTAAAAAGCGAGAAATATATTAAAGCAGTACATATAATAGCCAATGAAAGACTTCCAAAATAACATCGTTGTTCTAAGATTAAGTCACCGCCCTTCAAGAGATAAGCGGGTATCAACACATCTTTTCTTAGCAGCAAGAGCTTTAGGAGCTTATGAAGCATTTTATACGGGTACTAAAGATCCTTCATTAGAGGAATCTATTAAGAAAATTAATGAAGAGTGGGGGGGAACTTTCAAAATAACATATTTTAGTAATTGGAAAAACGCTGTTAAAAATTGGGAGGGAAAAATAGTTCATTTAACAATGTATGGTATACCATTCCAAGATATAATTGAAGAAGTTCGAACTTCTATTGAGCCTATTATGATTATTGTTGGTGGTGCAAAAGTACCTGGAGAAATTTACAGAATATCTGATTGGAATATAAGTGTAACAAATCAACCACATTCCGAAATTAGTGCTTTAGCATTATTTTTAAACGAATTTTATCAAGGCAAATATTTGAAACATGAATTTCAAAATGCTAAGATTAATATTAGGCCTTCTAAAAACGGTAAACAAATCCAAAAAATTAAACAAGTCTTTAAACATTAAAGATGTAAATATATATTAGAAGATTGGAGCAATTTACAACTTTGATGAGCGTTAGTGATGAAACCCTTTACAACATTGCCAAAGTTCTAGGCGGAGAACAAGGAGTAGAAATAATTAAAGTTCTAAAAGAGAATCAAGACATCACAGTTGAAAACATTTCAGCCATAACAAATATCCAAATAAATGATGTGAGAAAACTCCTTTACAAATTTTATAATCATAGTCTAGTAACAAGTAAAAGGTTTAGAGATAAAGAAACAGGCTGGTTTATCTTTCAATGGAGACTACAACCAGAATTAGTTGAAGCATATATTCAAGGGATGAAACAGAAAATTTTGAAAAAACTTGAGACACGTTTAGAACATGAAAAAACTCATGAATTTTATCATTGTGGTAACCCTACTTGTCCTCGAATTACTTTTGAGACGGCTATGGATACAGTATTTAGATGTCCCACATGTGATGAATCACTCCGTAGACTTGATAATTCTGAGTGCATAGAGTTCCTTGAAATTAAGATTAAGGAACTGAAGGAGGATTTGAATACGTGAGCATCCCCTCAAGAGAGGAGGCATTAAAAATTTTAAAACAATCAGGAACGCCTCCACATATAATAGACCACTGTCTTTTAGTAACTAAAATAGCTCTACGATACGCTGAAGCATTTAAAGCTAAAGGATACGGCGTTGATATAAACTTGATAGAAGCAGGAGCTCTTCTACACGATGTTGGTCGAAGTCAAAGTCATGGAATAGAACATGGTGCAGTAGGAGGAATAATCGTTAGAAAAATGGGAATTGCAGAAAGCGTAGCTAGAATAGTTGAAAGACATGTAGGAGCAGGTTTAACAGAGGAAGAAGCAAAGAAAAACCATTTACCTGAAGGAAGTTATATTCCTGAAACTTTAGAAGAAAAAATCGTTACTTACTCAGATAAATTAGTTGAAGGAGATAGAGAAGTGGGAATTGAGAGAGAGATGGAAAAATTATCTCTTGAATTAGGAAACTCTCATTCTGCACTCAGAAGACTTCAAGATCTTCATGAAGAGATAATGGAAAAAATAGGTTACGAATTATAAATAGTTTTAAACGAGTTACCCTTCCTATGTGAGGGGGCCGGTCGTCCAGCTTGGTAGGACGCCGCCCTTACGCGGCGGAAGTCACCGGTTCAAGTCCGGTCCGGCCCACCATAATTGTGGTTAATAGTAAGGTTCTTTTTTATTTATAATAATTTGTTTGAAGGAGTATTATAATCAAATCACGAGAAATGTATTAATAACATAAATCCAATTTGAAATATTACTATAATCGAGTGATTGAGGAAGACATTATTTGTATAATCCCCCAGTTTTGTTTTATTCAGAATCTAAAATTACAATTAATATAGATGGAGAAAAAAAAATAATTGAATTCATGTATCCTTTGGGATTAAAATGGAGTTGTAAGAGGTGCGGTTTGTGTTGTCAAAATGTTGATGATTACATAAGACATATTTTGTTAACTGATTCAGATCTAGAACGGTTTAAAACTGGTTCATATAACATCTGTGAAATTTCTGAACTATCGAATGAAGAAGCGCCATTCAAAAACGAAATGAAGAAAAAACTTGGTAAATGTGTAATGCTAACAGAAAGTGGTTGTAAATCTTATGAGTTTAGACCTCTTCTATGTAGAATGTATCCTTTCTGGATTGAAAGAAAAAATGATGTTTTTATTATTAGATTAGATAATGATTGTAAAGGATTTGGTACTGGAGATAATTTAACTGAAGAATTTTATAAAAAACTAATTGCTTTTGCTATTAAAGAACGTGGTGGACTCTAAAAAATTTATAGTCTAATTAAATGTATTTTATTTATGGATAAACTTTCATTTAGATTAGCTAATTCTGGTGATATAGACTTCTGGATGAGTTTAATCGAAATTGTTGGATGGGATAATACTTTAAATGATGTTAAAAGAAGCTTATTTTTGGAACCTGAAGGATGTTTTATAGCTAATATAAATAACAAAAATGTTGGAATAGTTAATAGTTATTTATATGGAAAAATTGGGTGGATAGGAAATTTAATTGTGAAACCAGAGTTTAGAGGTAGAGGCATTGGCAAGGAGTTAATGAATCATGCAATTAACCGATTAAAATTAAATGGAGTAGAGTCGATTAGATTGGATTCAGTTGAAAAAGCAGTTAATTTATACAATAGAATTGGATTTCAACATGAATTTAAAAGTTTGAGATTTATTTGTAAATCTGAAAAGAGAGATACTCGAAATGTTACTCTTATTAAACCATCAGAGTTAAATGAAATTTTTCGATTAGATAAAAAGTATTGTGGTTATGAAAGACAAAAATTTTTAAAAAAAATTAGAGAAGAATTCCCCAAATTGTGTTACAAAATTTCAATTGAGGGAAAAATACAAGGTTATATTATGGCAAGGTTTTTGAATAATTCTTTCAAAATAGGTCCTTGGGTTTGTAATCCAAAATATACTATTGAAGCAGAAGAACTATTGTTTGCAGTAATGAAACAAGCTGAAGGATATGAATTGAAAGTAGGTATACTTGAACCTAATAAAAATGCAATTGATATTGTAGAAAAAAATAGTTTTATTCGATTGCCATCAAGTTACAGAATGTGTTTGGGAAATTTTAAAAAACTTGGTAAAATTGAGGGCATTTTTGGAATAGGATCCCCTGACAAAAGTTAACTATTTGTAAAAATCAGAGTATCTCCTACATTCATTGTTTCACTAGTAAGAGAACCTTTTCTAATTACAATATTCATGTGATTAGGCATATGATTTAAATCATATCCTGCTAAAATTCCGAATAGTTCATTATTATGTAGAACTTTATCGCCTGACACAATTAAGCCACCATTTTTTACTTCAAAAAATGCTATTGCGTTCATTCGTGAAAATTCTTTACCAGGGTAAGGCTCTTGATCTGTTATCATTAATTCATGTATATCATATTTTTTTACTGCTCTACTATAGCTATCAATAAGTTTCGTCTTTCTATCAGTAAAAGTAGCATTCAACACTGCAATAATCTCTGCAATGACTGGACGATGATTACCATAAATAATTGGTAAACTAATTTTTGGATTTGGATTAAATGAATCATCCATGGGATAATTATTGTTTACTGATTTTTCATTTTTACGCTGCCATTTTATATTTAAATTAATTTATTCAACAAACTAGAGATAATTTTAATTTTCATTCATCTCCTAATTTAAAGCTCACGAAGCATTAAAAAATGGGTTAAAATTAATAGATGTGATTTGAATTGAGTGGCGGCATGTGGGCCGAAAAATACAGACCCAAAACTTTGGATGAGATAGTTAACCAAGTCGAAATTGTATCTAGGCTAAAAAATTTTGTTAAAGAAAAAAATTTACCTCATCTTTTACTGGTTGGTCCAGCTGGAGTAGGTAAAACAACAAGTATTTTGTGTTTATCTAGAGATCTTTATGGTGTAGGTTACCAAAATTATATACTTGAACTTAATGCTAGTGATGAAAGAGGGATAGATGTAATACGTGAAAAAGTAAAAAATTTTGCTAGAACAGCAGCAATTGCTAGCGAAGTCCCCTTTAAAATTCTAATACTAGATGAAGCTGACAGCTTAACCACCGCTGCACAACACGCTTTACGAAGAACCATGGAAATATATACAAAAACTTGCCGTTTCTGTTTAATAGGGAACTATTCTGAAAACATAATCGATCCAATTCAAAGTAGATGCAGTGTTTTTCGATATAGTCCTTTACCAGAAATGGAAATGAAAAATTATCTTCAGAAAATTTCCAATAAAGAAGGTGTAAAAATATTGCTAGAAGGTTTAGATGCATTATATGAGGCTAGTTCAGGTGATTTACGTAAAGCAATTAATCTATTGCAATCAGCTGCAGCAAGTCAAAGAGAAGTTGATGATATATCAATTTACAGTGTTTTAGGAAAAGTTAGTCCGCAAAGAGTTAAAGAGATGATTAATTTAGGAATTAAAGGACAGTTTCTTGAAGCAAGAGAGATCCTTAGAGAATTATTAATTGATGAAGGCCTTGCTGCTGATGATATAATTAGAATGATATATTCAGAACTTATGAGACTTAATATGCCAGAAAAATGGAAGATTCGTATAAGCGATGCAGTTGGTGAAGTTGATTATAGATTGACTCAAGGATCACGATCTGAGATTCAATTAAGTACCTTAATAGCTAAATTAGCTTTGGAAGCTGAGGATCTTTGAGTTTAGAACAGCTACCTTGGGCAGTTAAGTTCAAACCTACAAATACTGCAGAGATAGCTGATAATAAAGATGCATTATTTGAATTAACTAAATGGTTAAAATCCTGGCAAAAAGGAATCCCTAAAAAACGTGCAGCATTTCTTCAAGGTCCTCCAGGAATAGGAAAAACAATGAGTGTTCAAGTTCTAGCTGAAGAAATGGGTTTTGATTTACTAGAAGTAAATGCAAGTGATTATAGAACACGTTCAAGGATGGAGGAGCTTATTGGTAGAGCATCAACTCAAAACATAACAATCTTTGGTAAACGTCGCTTAATTCTGTTTGATGAAATGGAGGGAATAAGTGGACGTGAAGACCATGGAGGGATTTCAGCTATTGTAGATATTATTAAAAAAACTAGGAATCCTATAGTATTAATTGCGTCTTCAATTGGCGAGGAAAACGATGAAAAATTTAGAGTTCTTAGAGATTTATCAATTTTAATTGATTTTAAACCAGTTCCAACCTTAGATGTATATAAAAAACTTGATGAAATTACTAAAAAGATTGGTATAGAGACTACTCCTGAAATAATTGAAGCTTTAGCAATTCATTCAGGAGGAGATTTAAGATCAGCTATTAATGATTTGGAAGCAATATCAAGAGGTAAAAAGAAATTAAATACTTCAGACATAGACAACCTTACCATAAGAGATAGAAAAGAATATACTCCAATATTGATTAATAATTTATTTGCATCAAAAACCATTCAAGAATCAAGAAAAATCATCAATCAAGCTTTTCTCAATTATGACGACTTATTTGATTGGATATATGAAAATATACCACTCTTCCTTGATGACAAAGAGGACCTTTATCATGGATTAATAGCTCTAGCTAAAGCAGATATTTACGAAAACAGAGCTAGAAAATCAAACTATAGACTCCAAAAATATATGTATTTAATGATGACTGGTGGCGTTGCGTTATCTCGTACAAAATCAGAGGGAAATGGCGTTAAAAAACAAATATTTACAATTTCCTCAAAACAGGGATTTCCACAAAGTGCTTTCTCTTTAAATGAAACCGCGAATGGATTAATGATTAGGCCATTAAAATATCTTGGAGATGATTGGAGAAAACTTAATGATGCTTTTAGAGACATAGGTGGAAATTATGTTAGAGGAACTGGGAGTTGGTTAATTCCATATATCCGTTCACCACAATTAAAATGGCGTTATATTCGAACTTATCATAATAGACTAAAATTAAAATCAATAGCTAGTAAGATTGCTTTAAAATGTCATGTTTCTACAAAAGAAGCAATAAACGAAATCATTCCTTTATTAAAGATTATCTTTAAAAATAATAAAGAATCAGCAGCTACAACATCAGCATGGCTTGAATTAGAAGAATCAGAGAAAGAATGGCTTCGAAAATAGTTAATAATAAAATTTAAAATAAAATAGAAGATATTTAAAAAACCTAATGATATTCACAATATAATGATTCACGAACCAGACTTTGATACTAGCCTACCACTTATAACAGAAAAATTACTGAAAATTCAAGGAGAAATTAAAAAAGATCCTGAATATTTCAAAGTTACAGAAATACCTTCATATGAACCATTAGGTTATGGAAATCATATTTATGTTAATTTAACTAAAAGTTTACTCACGACAAGAGAAACCCAAGTTAAAATAGCAAAAATTTTGGGATTAAATAAAGAAGATATAGGTCATGCAGGTTTAAAAGATAAATATGCAATTACTACTCAGACATTTAGCATAATAAATAAAAACAATTACGATATAAAATACTTGGATAAATTATTATCTGAAGAAATTGGAGTAAAAATTAATTGGATTAATTTACACCCCAAAAAATTAAGAACAGGCCATTTAAGAGGAAATCATTTTGAGATTATCATAACAAATTTAAATGAAAGTAATGAAAATGCTTTAAAAAAGGTAAAAAAAATTAATGAATTAATAAAAAAAATTGGTATTCCTAATTATTATGGACCTCAAAGAATTGGGAATCAGGCAAATAATGCTATTAAAGGGTATGAAATTATAAGTGGTAAATATTTTGAAAAAAATAGATGGTTACGTCGATACTTAATTTCTAGTTATCTTAGTCACATTTGCAATAAATATTTATCAGAAAGAATTAAAAGATCCATTTTTCATAAATTAATTCTTGGAGATATTGCTAAAAAACATGAAACCGGAGGAGTTTTTTGGGTAGATAATCTAGAGATAGAACAAAAACGATTCGAGTGTAAAGAGATTAGCTTCACAGCACCAATCTATGGTTATAAAATGATGGAAACTAAGAAAGATGCAAAAATATTTGAAGAAAAAATATTTTCATATACAGGAATAACACAGGAAGAATTAAGAAGATTAAGCATAATGGGAACAAGAAGGATTGGTAGAATTATACCTGAAATTAAATTTAAAGTAGTACCTGAAGGAATAAAAATGATTTTTAATTTACCAGCAGGTGCTTATGCAACAATCGTTATTAGAGAATTCATGAAAAACAATATAAAATTTAATTCATTAGATCAAAATGAAACTGAGGAATTAAAATAAAAATATCTAAAAAACTAAGCTCTCCACCATTTAAATTCTAAATATTTTACTAATTGATTCTGAATCACTGCGATAATAAATGTTTTTCTAACAGTTGATGCTAGCCTACCTGCTTTTACTATTTCAGCGGCTGTTATCTCATCAGATACTTTCTTTACTTGAATTATGAAAGGTGCATGATCAATTCCAGGACCATGTTCATAAACAGCGAAATCGCATCCATATTTAATTCCCGGAGTAACAACATACCCTTTTTCTCTCAAATCTTTATACACTAAATATTTATTATCAAAATTATCAAGAACAATTTTTGTTTTATTTATAAGTGATTTTAAATTAACCTTTTTTTTATTTGATGTTGAAATAACATTAATCTTATCTTTTTCTAAAAGATAAACGCCTTCAATGGGGTCTAATATTAAAGGCTCATTAAAATCTTCTTTGGGCCTCGGGTTTCCTAAGGGTTTTCCATAGAACCCTGATTCATAGAGTTTTCTACCATCTTGAGGAGACCATATTATTAATTTACTATCTTCTAATGCCTCAACTGTTATCACTTTTTTATTCAATGTTATTCATCTACAAAGCAATTATTCGTACAATATCTGAAGCTTCTTTTACTTTATTTACCAGATTCTCGAGTCTTTTTATTACTTCTCTTAGTAAAAGAATGTTTAAAATTTCTATTTTGCTAGTTAGAAGATATAGATCTAGTTGAAGAGATAAGGAATCAGCTTTTTGCTCAATATCATCAATCTCTTTAGCAAATCCTAAGGATTTTTCACTGTTAAAACCTAAACTCATAATTGCGTCACGGAGTTTTAGTTGAGAATCAAAACTTAAATCTGCTATCTCCATTATACCTTCAACAGTTTTTTTATTAATAATCATCTCACGTGATTTAATCTCGGTTAAAAATACAGCGATTCCTTCTATATAATCAAGCATCTCGCTAAAACAACCAACTAAACGTAAAAAATCATCACGGTTTGTTAATATTCCTCCAACTTCATTTAACTCATGTATTAAGTTGCCACGCAGTTTTGTTGCTTCAACACCAATTTTTTTTATTTCTTCTATTTGAGGGAGCCCAATTTTAGAATCCTCTTTAATTAATGAATCAAAAATTACTAAACATTTTCTATAAGCTTCGACAACAATTCTAGTATTATCTTGGCAAAGCATTAAAAGTTTACGCATTGTTCTATCTTCAGTTTCAAGTGGAAAAACCATTAAAGCACCCTCAGATTACAATACATATTAAGTTATCAATCCATTTAAAGATATTATAAAGAATAAAAAAATTATTATATAATAATATTTTATCAAAATAAAAAAGGGGATAAATAGTTACTTTTTTTTCTTATCTTTGGTTCCTAACCACCAATCCAAATAATCATCATGTCTTTGACGTGTTTTCTCATCATCAGTTAAATCTCTAGAATATTTTTTATCCATGGCACGTTCTAATTCTGCTTCATTAAATGTAACTCCGCAACTTTGGCAACTATATTGCTTTAACTTTCGATCCCAATTTAACCTTCCACCACAGTCTGGGCAATATGGAGACATTCTAATTACCTTCCTATCTTATAGTTTTCTTACTCGATGATAGTTTACTTTCTATTTCTTAAACCTTCTCTGATGTATTAGTTTATAGTGTACTTATTATGTATTGAGATTATGAATATTAATATCAAATTTATTGGTACGCTTCATAGAATTACAGGAAACAAAAATTTGTATATCGAATTAGAAAAAAAAGTTAAAATTGAAGACATTTTAATATTATTAGTAGAAAAATTCCCTGAATTAAAAGAAGATTTGATAAATCGCTCTAGAATATTGATTTTATTAAATGGAATAGATTATAAAAACCTTGATGGTTTAAACACTCAGATTATTGAAAACTCGGAAATTACTATTGTTTCAACAATCCATGGTGGCTAAGAAATATTAACTAGATTAATATTTCTTCTTTTATAATGAAAATTAAACCATGCACCAAATGTCATAGTAAAGAGTCTGTATTTTATAGACCTTATAGTGGAGAAAGATTATGCTCAAATTGTTTCATCACTAGTATTAAAGATAAAGTTCAAAATGCAATTAATGTTTATGGCATGTTGGAGCATAATAATAGAATCGCAATAGGAGTAAGTGGAGGAAAAGACAGTTTAACATTATTACATGTTTTGAAACAAATTGAAGATGAAACACATGGTTCAGAGATAATAGCAATTTTTATTGATGAAGGTTTAGAAGGGTATAGAAATGAAGCTGAAAAAATAGTTAATCAAACTTGCCAAGACCTAAAAATTGAATTAATTAAATTAAGTTTTAAAAAATTATTCAATTTAACAATAGATGATTTTGCTAAAAAAAATAGAAAATTATCGATATGTAGTTATTGTGGTGTTTTAAGAAGAAGAGCACTTAATGAAGGGGCAAAACAAGTTAATGCAGATAGACTTGCTACAGGTCACAATTTAGACGATATGGCACAATCTGCTTTACTTAATTTATTAAGAGGAGATTTAAGTAAAATGCAGTCTTTATTTCCAGGAGGTTTTTATAAAAAGGGATTTGTCAGAAGGATTAAACCTTTATGCGAAGTACCCGAAAAAGAGACTACATTTTATTCACTGCTTCAAAACTTTGAATTTCAGAGTTATAAATGCAGTTATGCTCATGAGGCTATGAGAAATGATGTAAGAGACTGGATCTTAGAAATGGAAGAAAAGAGACCAGGAACAACACATACAATATTTCAAACTTCATTAAAATTAATACCAAAAAAAATTGATAAGAAACAAAACATATGTGAAAAATGCAGTGAACCGACTTCAAGTAATTTATGTAAAGTTTGTCAGATGATCGAAGACTATTTTAAAATTAATTCTTAAGAATTTGTTCAAGCTCCTCCACTACTTCAACTCTAAAAGCTTCGTTTTCACGCCATTTTTTTTCTAGGTTTCTACGTTTTTCAGGTGTAATTAATTTTCTTTTTTGAGCTTCGTTTAACATTTTTACTAAATTCATATAAACCGCTTGTGATTCTTTTAAAAGGTTTTTTTTAGGAACAGAGACTGCTAATTTTAATCGAAGATTAGAAACAAATTCATATAATACACTCATTTTATGTAAAAGATCATAATATTGTATGGGGTCTTTTTCTATTGAAACTTGAGTTAAAACAATTAATGGTTTTTCGAAATTATTTGATTTATTTTTAAAAATTTCTTGTTTAATACCTTCTGCTTCAATAATTAATCGTTTAATTAAAAACGTGTCTAATCGATTAGTAATATAACTTCTGTATTCAGTATATTTGATATTATTTGGATTTTTACTTTGTTTTATTAGTTTTGTTTTAAAACTTGAATCTAAAGAAGAAAGAGCATTATTAAATTCGGTTAATAAAGGATTATTTTGAATATTAAGAAAATTTCTTAATCTCATGATTTGTTTAGGATTATTATAAATGATCCCTAAAGTAATCCAATCTTGTTCAATGAGTATCCTGAATTCAGGGTTTTCCTCTTTATTGTCTTTATTTTTTAAAAAAAATTCTTTTTTATCATAAATAGCAGAGTGATCGGTTTCTTCAGCAATTACATTATACAAATTATATATTGGATCTAACCATTGATTAATTCGTTCATCAGCCAATAAGAATCATTGCAGAAATAAATATAGTTGTTTAAAAGTATTTTTAAAGACAATTATTAAAAAATCAGTTTTAATAAAAAGTGATTTATTTTATTGTTCTTTATTTGCTTTATCTTTAATATAGAAAAAGGTTAAGATCATAGCAATTAATAGAGACACACTTTGTAAATACCATGGAAAAACAGGATTAATAGTATAAATTATTCCACCTAATTTACTACCTAAAGCCATAGGAATAAAAATTAAAAATCCACTTGAATAACCTCCACCTGTTATTCCAATACTCATTCCACTACCTAAAGCAGACATTATTCTACCTCTATTTTCTCTGGGAATTGAATTTGCTAAAAATACACTACTAGATATCCACATTAGAGTACTAGATATTACTAAAATTATATAGAGAGGTATAACAGCATAAAAACCGTTTATTAAAGTAAAAATAAACATTGAAGGAATTGCTAAGATAAATGATGCTAACATACATTTTCTAGAACCTATATGATCAACTATGTTGCCTACAATGAGACTCATAATAGTTTTAGTTATTCCACCAATTAGCATAATTAAACCCCAATCATAAGCTGATAATTTGATTACTTCTGTTGCATATACAATCCAAAATGGTAGAATTGTACTTCCTGCAAGTGTTAAAATAAGAGCAACTAACGTATAGCCACGAATGTTTATCCAAATCCAATTAACACTATGATAAACGGCTTTATAAGCTTCATAAAAAATTTTAATTATATTCCTACCAATTGGTTGCCCTTTTATTGTGTCTTTGAGATATTTAATTCTTAGAAATGCTACGAATAACCCAATTATTGTGCTGAATACGTATCCAAGTCTCATTGCTGGTTGAAGAGTATAAGCAGCAATTAATGCTCCTCCTATGTATGGTGTAATTATTCTGACAGCTTCAGGGATAGCAATTGTTAATGCATAGATTCTCCCTCTTCCTCCAACAGGGATGCTATCTGCCATAATTGCATTTAAAGCAGGCATATAAAACAAAACTGTTTGTTGATAAGCATACGCTAAAGCAATGTATAGCCAATTAGGTGCTAATGCAAAGATTATAAAACTAGAAGAATACAACAAAGTAGCTATACCAACTAACCTAGATCTCCCAGATTTATCAGCAATATAACCGCCTATAGGATAGAGTAGACAAGCCGCAACACTGCCAATAAAATAAACATCTCCTATTGTATTTTTTGTTCCCCCCAAACTGAGTATAAAGAGGCTAAGGTAAGGAAGAACTATTGAGTCACTCATACTCCATAAGACTCGACTTAAAGTTAAGATAAGGACATTGCCTTTCATCATGTTTTTTAAGCTAAGTTGTTCAGCCAAGTTATCTCTCAATCCTTGGGTTGGATATTGCCTTTTACTTTAAGTTATAAACATTAGGTAAAATAAACCTATAAACAAAAAGAAAAATTATTTTTTAATGTGAAAATACTATTTTACCATTTACTATAGTTGTTAAAACTTTTACATTTAATAATTCTTCTGGTGGTAAATCAGTAATATCTCTATCTAAAATTATTAAATCTGCTAATTTTCCTACTTCTATGCTTCCTTTAAGAGTTTCTTCTTTACTTAAATAGGCTCCATTCCAAGTGTAAATTTTTAAAGCGTCTTTTATACTAATTGCTTCCTCTGGTCCAATAATGGTTCCAGAATTAGTTTTTCTTGTTACAGCACTATACATTTGTATAAATGGACTATAATATGCAACTGGTGCATCGCTATTTCCACCAGCAATAATGCCCATATTAATCATTGTTTTATGAGGATGTAACCATCTACTTCTTTCAATACTAAAGTTTTCGAGATATTGATCTCCTAATTGATACATGTAACCTATGCTACTGCTTGGTGTTACTCCAAGGGATTTAATTCGTTCAAGTTGTTTTGGAGTACATAAACTATTATGTTCTATTCTATGTCTCATGTCAGTTATTGGGTATATTTTTTGTGCATTTTCAATAGCATTTAAAACTGCATCAATGCCTTTGTCTCCGATTGCATGAACACTTATTCTTATTCTTGATTTATGAGCTCTTAATACATAATTATTCAAATCATCAGGTTCAGTTGCCCATAAGCCACAACCACATGGACCTCTTTTTTGGGGATAATATACACATGCAGTTCCCCCTGCACCAGAACCATCGCCCATTATTTTTAAACTAATAAAGCGTAACCAATCATCTCCAAATCCACTTTCCATTCCAAAAGATTCAAGAACTTTTAATGAAGCTTCAGGTGATCCTAATCTTAGCATTATTCCAATTCTAACATTACATTGTCCATCTTTGAGAAGTTGTTGATAACAATGAATCCCTAATGCAGAACCGCTTGCATCATGTGTTGAAGTAATACCCCATTCAGTAAATTGCAGTAAGACTTTATTTAAAACAGGCTTTATATCATCAATTGTATATTGCGGTAAATGTTTAGTTACTATACTTTTAGCAGATTCATATAATAAACCAGTAGCTTCACCATATTTGTCTCTATCAATTTTGCCACCGCTTGGATCAAGGGTTTCTTTCGTTATTCCAGCTAAATTTAACGCTAAACTATTTACTACACATTGATGTCCAGTATCTGAGTTTAAATAAACAGGGTTTTCTGGCGCAGCTGAATCTAATTCCCACCTAGTAATCTGACGTTTTTCAAGGAGTTTTGAATCATTATAATTATCACCTCTAATCCATTTACCTTTACCAAGTTCTATTGATTTTTCGGATATTATGTTTTGAAGTTTTTTAATTCCTTTAATTTTTGGATCTCGACAATCAATCGATAAAAGACCAGTTGCAGTAATTATTGGATGGGTGTGGCTATCTATTAAACCTGGTATAACAAGTTTACCTTTCAAATCAATAACTTTAGTATTATCGTTAATTAATTTAGTAGAATCATTAGTTTTTCCAACAAAACTAATTATATTTTTATTTATTCCCACTGCTTCAGCAACAGTGTCTTTTGAATCAATAGTTAATATTTTCCCATTGATTAAAATTAAATCAGCAAAACAGTTAGAACGCTTTTGATTAAACATAATAAAAAATAAGGATCTTACAAAATAAGTTTATTATGAATTTTAGTATTTAAAGTTAGAAAGGTTATATAAAGACCGTTTCTAAAAAATAAAATAGATGTCTATGGCAAAAGATCCAATATGTGGAATGATGGTTGATGAAAAAAATGCTAAGTTGACTAGTGAATATAATGGTAAAAAATATTACTTTTGTAATGAACGATGTAAACTTACCTTTGATAAAAATCCAGCCAGATTTGCTAAATGAATAATTTTATTGATTAGCAATTTTTTCTACAGCCATTAATAACGTATCTATTTCAGTTTTAGTATTGTAAAGATATGTTGATGCTCTTACGTTTCCTTCATTTAGTTGAAAAAGTTCCTTCATCAACGGTAATGCACAATGGTGTCCAGAACGAACCCCTATATTAAATTCAGTATCTAATGTTAATGCAACATCGTGAGGATTCATATCCCCAATATTAAAAGTAGCTAAACCCACACGTTGTTTAGGATCAAGAGGACCATAAACTTTTACTCTATCAATTTCCAATAAACCTTCTACAAGTTTTTTAGCTAGAACATGATCCCAATTTGCGACATTATCAATACCATGTTTGTTTAAGTAATTACAAGCTTCGCCCAATCCGATAACTTGAGCTATAGCAGGAGTACCTGCTTCAAACTTCATTGGAGACGTAGCTAATTCGTAGCTATCAACATTTACATTAGTTATAGTTCCTCCGCCAATACAAAGCGGTTCAGTTTGTTCTAAAAGTTCATCCGCAATATAAAGTCCACCTGAGCCTGTAGGTCCAAGCATTTTATGACCACTAAAAGACAAATAATCAACATCTAGAGATTTAACATCAGTTTTTAAATGTGGTACCAATTGTGCACCATCTACTAATACCACTGTTCCATGTTCATGAGCAATTTGAATAATATCTTTTAATGGTGTAATTACCCCTAAAACGTTACTCACTCCAGTAATAGCGACAAGTCTAGTATTATCATCAATAATTTTCTCAAAATCATTTAAATCAAAAATTCCTTCAGGTGTTGAAGCAACAACATTTAATTTACAGCCATGTTTTTGACAAACTCGAAGCCATGTTATAAAATTACTATGATGCTCAATTATTGTTGTTACTATTTTATCTTCTTTCTTCCAATCTAAACTATTAGCTACAAGATTTATGCCTTCAGTAGTATTTCTTAGCATAGCAATGTTTTCAGATCCCGATGCATTAATAAATTTTGAAACAAGTTCATGCGCTTTCTCATATTCTTCACTTGCTTTTTGACTCCATCTATGAACCCCTCTTTCAATATTAGCTCTATAAAATCTATAAAATTCCGTCTCTTTGATTATTACCTGTTCAGGAGTTAAACTACTTGCAGCGCTATCAAGATAAATGAAACCTTGATTTAATATTGGAAAATCATTCCGAATTGAATTTAGATCAAGCAAATTATTTCTAAGAATAAAGATGTAGCAGATGAAGCTTAAGTCTTTTAGGATTTAAGGAACTGTAACACTCTTAGCTAGGTTTCTAGGTTTATCTGGATCAAGTTTTTTTATCAATGCAAGTTCATAAGAAAGTAGCTGTAAAGGCACAATGTAAGGTATTGGTGATAGAAGATCAGGTATTCCTTTTGGCATTTCAACTACATCATCAGAAAGTTGAATTATTTCTGAATCACCTTCTTCACATATTGAAATTATACGTGCCCCTCTTGCTTTTATTTCCATAATACTACCAATAATTTCGGAACGAGTACTTCCTTTAGGACAAATAAATACACACGGAACTTTTTCTTCTACAACACTTATTGGACCATGTTTACTTTCACCAGCTGGATAAGCAAGACATGGAATGTAAGTAATTTCAAGAAGTTTTAATCTACCCTCCATAGCTGTCGCTGAACTAATTCCACGACCTAAGAAAAGAAATAATTTAGAATTTTTATATTTTTTAGCTATAGATTTAATATTTAAATAGGTACGGTTTAAAACAGTTTCAACCCAATATGGAATATTATAAAGATTTTTTTCATACTCATCTAGTTCGTCTTGTGAAAGTTTACCTCTTAATTTAGCTAGTTTTAGAGCAATTTGTGTTAATACAATTACTTGAGAAGTAAAGGTTTTGGTTGCAGCAACACCAATTTCTGGTCCAGATTGTTGAATAAGATAAGCTCTCGAAACACGTGTTAAAGTTGAACCTACTGTATTGGTTAAACCTAAAACGGTTGCAGCCCTCATTCGGGCATGGTCAACTGCTTTAAGTGTATCATAAGTTTCCCCCGATTGACTCACAGCTAAAATAACTGAATCGATTCCAATTGAAGACCCATAACACTCAATAAATTCTGAAGAAATAACAGGGTAAGCAGTTAATCTTGCTAGTTTAGAAAAAATATATGATCCAGCAATACAAGCATGATTTGATGTCCCAGCACCCAATAAAAGTACCTCTTTACCTCTATCTAGAAATTGTGTTAAAAGATCTACATATTGTTCTTGAAGCCATAAACCATTTTTTAGACTAATTGGTTGTTCAAAAATTTCTTTTAACATATAATGATCATAATCTTGCTTTTCTGATTCTTGTAGAGTCCATTCAATTTCTTCAAAATCTCTATGAATCACGGTACTATCTGAAATTTTTATAATTTCATACCCATCAACTTTTAGGGTAGCGAGTTCTCCGTTTCTTAAATAAATTACTTTGTTTGTATAGGGTCGAATGGCAGGAACATCAGATGCACAATATAAACCATCATTTGAGATACCAAGAACCAACGGACTTTCGTATCGTGCACAAATTATCTTATCAGGTTCTAAACTAGAGATTACAGCAAGAGCATATGAGCCAATAAGTCTTTTTAAAGCATTAAGAATTGCTAATTTTAAGATTTTATTTTGTTTAAGTTCTTCTTCTATTAGATGAGGTATTATTTCAGTATCTGTTTTTGATAAAAAAATATGTCCTTTTTCAATGAGTTCTTGCTTTAGTTCCAAAAAATTTTCTATAACTCCATTATGTATAACAGCAATTTTACCATGAGTGTCTGTATGTGGATGAGCGTTAATCATATTTGGCGCACCATGAGTTGCCCATCGCGTATGCCCGATACCAATTGTCCCTTTCATTTCATTAATTTTCAATTTTTCTGTAACTTCTTGAATTGTGCCTTTATCTTTCCTAATCTCTATGATACCTGAATGAAGTGTAGCAACACCAATGGAGTCATAACCTCTATATTCAAGACGTTTTAATCCATCAAGTATTTGTGGAGCTACTAAACCTTTTTTCAGAATGCATCCGAATATTCCACACACGCTAATTCAACCTGCGAAAGGAAATTAATTACTCCCCTATATAAAATATAATAAAGAAAAATATATAAAAACAAAAATAGGAACTGAAAAATTAAAAAAATAATAAAAATTAAATGAATCTAATTAACAAGAACGATATTATACATATAAAAATTTCAATAAAGATTAAAATTATTGTAACCTGCCATTCTTTAAAAGCACCTAAACTCATAATAATGTGGGTTAGAGATCTAATTTTTGTTTCCTTCGGTCTTAAAGTACCATTAGGTTTTAGTATCCCAAAATTTTCTGATTTAAACAAAGATAATGATTTGAGCACAGCTTCAATGATATAAGGGATGAAACATAAAATTGCGAATTTTTCTATATTCCCTATAATAGCAATACAAGCAACTAATGCACCTATAGTATGATTTAGATCTCCAGGAAATACTCGAGCTGGATACCAATTATATTTTAAAAAAGCTAATAATGCAAAAGCAAAAATTAGCGACAAAGAAGCAGCTGAAAATCTTTCGTGAAATATCGAAAAGATTCCTAAACTAAATAATAAAACAAACCCCATACCAGCTTCTAAACCATTAAAACCAGCCAAGAAATTAGTAGCATTACTACAACAAAGTACAGCTAAAGGAACCAATATTAATGGATAGAAAATACCAAAGTCAATTTTTCCGATAAATGGGAGAGAAAGATAAGAGGTACCAATATTAACTGCCATTAGGGGAACAGCTGCAGCCATAGGAATAAAATAATATGCCCAGGGAGGTATACCTCTTCTTTTCAATCTTTCAAAAATATCACGACCTTCGCGTTCCTTCATTTTTGAAGTTAATACATCAAAAATTCCAATAAGTGTAATTATTAATATAGTATTCAACGTTGCTAAAATATTTATTAAATCAGGTAAGCCATTAGAGGATGTTAATTCTAATCCTATATAAGAAAATATACCAAGCAGAAATCCAGAAATAACTGCTGGTCCCCCCATGTCTGCGACCATTACTTTTTTCGATTTCATAATGTCAGTTCCAACAATTCCTGTTGCATGCATGAATCGTATAAAAACAGGCGTCATCACATATGTTGTAATAAAAGCAATAATAATTGACAAAATTAAAAAGGAACAATTAAGAGTCATTTCAACCACCTCAATTTGGATTCGTGCTTAATACATCTATGGTTAAAAATACTTTAATTTAGCTATTACTTTTAGCATAACTGTGAATGTTTTAATAGTAGATGCTTTGGCTTCTGGTAAAGGTAAAAGGTTAGTTACTAGAGATGCTATTGGTGCAGGTCCGCGCTCAGTTGCTGGTATTTTTGAAAAGAAAGGAATAAATGTAAATATAATGGAAGTTGAAAAAGTATTAGGAAAATCATTCAACAAAGATTTTTATGATCTATTATTAGTAAGTGGTATGTCAGGTGACTTAACCGCTGTTAGAAAAACCATTAAAAAAGTATACGGAAAAACTGTAATTATTGGAGGTCCAATTACATCTGAACCTATAAATTCATTGAAAAATACAGGAGCAGATATAGCTGTTATAGGTGAAGGAGAAGAAACTTTACTTGATTTATTAACTTTAGATCTAAATAATATAGAATCGCTACCTTTAGAAAAATTAGAAAGTATCAAAGGGCTATCATTTTTAAATAAAAATAAAAAAATTGTCTTTAATGGATTACGACCCGTTATGCAAAGAAAAACATATAATACTTTTAAACCTTCAATAAAAACTATTAAAAATTATTCAATATTTTATGCTGCTAGAGTTTATTTAGAGGTTTTAAGAGGATGCAGCAATTATTATAGGGCAAATATTGAGCAAAATGAGGCATGCTCATTATGTAATAAATGCAGAGAAGGTAAATTAATAGACAGATTTTATTGCCCACAAAATAAACTCCCAGGGTGTGGATATTGTTCAGTACCAAGCTTGTTTGGACCACCTAAAAGTAGAACAGTTGATAATATAATCGAAGAAGCTAAAGGCTTACTCGAATTGGGAGTTAATAGAATTGTATTAAGTGCTCCTTGTATTCTAGATTATGGGAGAGATTTATTAGTTGAACCAGAGCCATTAACGGATCCTAGATTTCCTGAACCAAATTATGAGGAACTAGAAAAATTATTTTCGAAGCTTTTTGACTTATCTAAAGTAAAGGAAGGTGCTGCATCAATAATGATTGAAAACATTAAAGCCTCACTAATAACAGATAGATCAGCTACACTTCTTGGACAATATTTTAAAAACACCCCTATTAGCATAGGATTCGAAACCGGATCTAAAGAACATTCTAAATTGTTAGGCAGACCATCAAACCCCTCTGAAACATTAAATGCTATTAAAAAACTTAAAAATACTGGTATTAAACCTTATGTATATTTTATTCATGGTTTACCTGGTCAAACGAGAAAAACAGCATTGGAAACGGTTAATTCAATTAATGAAAGTATAAGAAATGGTGCAGAAAGAATAATTCTTTATAGGTTTCATACTTTACCAATGTCTGAATTTTGTAACTATCCCAATGGATTACCGTATGTTAAAGATAAAAATAGTAAAATAATTCATGAAGCAGCTATAAAGGCAAATAGACTCAAAAAAGATGATTTAATAGGGAAAAAAGTTAATGTAGTAATAGCTGAGAGATATGATAAAAATCCATTATATTATGTCTCTTATCCTTTAAAACATGGACCTGTTGTATTGGTTGAAGGAAAAAATGGATTAGAAAATAACGTGATTAATGTTGAAATAACACGTAAAGCATCAGATCGAATGGTTTATGGACGCTTTTAGACGCTATGTTTTAATGTGACTTTTCAAGTGTATCTGCTGGTTATATCTCTTGTCTGGAAAAGAGTCTAAAGATCAAGCTCCTGCTGAAGGACCCATCTATGAGTGTGTCCAATGCGGACGTCAGGTTCCTTATGAGGATCTTGAAAAATATATTAGTTTTAGGTGTCCCTATTGTGGTTACAGAATATTCAGAAAAAAAAGGGCTCCGATTGTTAAAAGAGTAAAAGCACGGTAGATGATTAAGATGAGTAAAGCTATTACATTAGAAGAAAAACGTGCAGAATTAATAGTTAAATATAGAAAATTCTCAATCGAAAAAAAAGAGGTTTTAGATGATAGAATAATATATAGAGTAACAAGTGGTAAAGAAAAAATTATCATGCATATAATTTTAGGACTTAAAACAATTGGGATAAGCTATGTTCGTGAATTATTAGAAATGGTTGAGAAAGAAGAAGCAGACAAGGGGATTCTTGTTGGAGATGGAAAATATACATACTCAGCACGAAGTAATGCAGAGGATAATAACAAAATTGAATTGATTCCTCCTACTTTGCCAACTTTTGACATTTTTGATCATGAATTAGTACCAATACATGAAAAAGTTTCAGAAAACGAAATTAAAGAATTAACTGAGAAATATCATGCAGACCCTTACCAATTCCCATGGATTAAAGCAAAAGATCCTATTAGCATAATTTTGGGAGCAAGACCAGGTGATGTTTTAAAAATTATTCAAAACAGTGAAACTGCTGGAAAATCAGTTTCGTATCGTTATGTAGTTTAAAAAATTTATTTGTTTTTAAGCTCTTCCAAAATTACTATGGCTTCACCATAAGAGATTAGTAATCGATTTGCTAATTCTTTCGGTAAAATATTTGGATTTTCAACTAGAATTTTTTCTTTAATATAATTTTTATGAGATTTATATAGAGGTAAAAAGTGTACTGTTTCAACTAAAATACTCCATAGAGGATTACTTTGGTAATCCATCATTAACCTCTCTTTAGTTTATCATACATTTTATCAAAACTCCATCTAATACTGCTTTGAATCTCTCTAAGTCTCCTATCTCCACCATAATTAGTTATTGAAATACTTTTAATTACCTCACCTTCAAGTTCAACTGAATAATTTAATACAGAATCGATTTCCATTTCACCTTCTAAAGCTTTCTGTTGATCAGTATTTTTCATATTATCTAGAACTCTTTCGACCAAAAATGATTGATAAGGAGGTAAATTAATATTAAATTGAAATTCAGATCGAGGAATAAATAACAAATTTTTTTCATCAATAATTAGACTACCTAAAATTGTACCATCTTTTGCTTGAATACTACTACCTTCAGTGTCTTTTTCAATAATTGTTTTTTGAACTTTTTGAATTTCCTGAAGAGGTTTAGGTTGTTTAAATCCTTGTAGTACTATAATTTTATCAATTTGCATAAGGGCGTTTTTTGTATCTTCTAGTTCAATAGTTAATTTATTTTTAAGAATTTCTAAATCGTTCCTAAATTTTAATAGTTTTCTTATCTCATCCTCACTACTCAAATTTATTCACCAAGAAGTGTTCAAATAAAATATATAATTTTATAATTAAAAAGATATTCAATAAGCGCTCCATTTTTTATTTGAGGACACTAAGTTTGATATGTGATTAGTTTGCTTGGAAAAGGATTTATTAATAAATATTATGATTTAAGTAGAGAAAAAAATAGTTTTTTATGTATTGGATTAGATCCCACAACTAAAGAGGTTAGAGAGAAATATATTATTCCAGAACCTCTAATCAAAAAATATGGTTTAATTAATGGAACGATGAAATTTTGTAAAGATTTTATTAATGCTATATCACCTTTCACACCAATAATTAAACCAAACGCACAATTTATCGTATATAATTTTGGTTACGATGAAATAAAAGAACTGGTTGAAATAATCCATGAAGGTAATTGCCTTGCATTATTGGATTGTAAATTATCGGATATTGGTTCAACTATGGATGCTGCATTATTTTGGATTGAAAAACTTGGTTTTGACGCTATTACATTTAATCCTTTTCCAGGATATATGAATGGAGTTGATGCTGTTTATAAATGGTCAGAAGATAAAGAAAAAGGGATTTTTGCGTTATGCCGAATGAGTAATCCAGGTACACACGACTATCAATCAAAAATTATTGATGACACTCCCTTTTATCTTAAATTGGCAAGAGACGCATATTCTTATGGTGCCAATGGGTTTGTGGTTGGAGCCACTGCTAATCAGGAACTTAAGCAAATCAGAGAAATAATTGGTGAAGAAAGATTGATACTTTCTCCTGGATTAGGTCCACAGGGAGGAGACCCTGAAATAGCTATCAAATATGGTTCTAACAGTCTTGGTGAAGGATTATTAGTATCTTCATCGAGAACAGTTAATTATGCTTATGAAGTAATGGGGTGGAAATGGGAAAGGTTTGCAGAAGCTTCAGCTTTTCAAGCTAAAAAACATCGTGATGAATTAAATAATATTAAACAAAAAATATTTAGTTAAAAACATCACAATATCAATAAGTAAGAAAATTAGGTATATAATCACATAAGAGGATTATTACATTGAATAATCTTTCAGAGATAAGGTTTCATGGGCGAGGAGGTCAAGGAGCATGGACTGCATCATTACTACTTGCTCAAGCTGGACTTTATGAAGGAAAACAAATCCAAAGTTTTCCAGCTTTCGGGCCTGAGAGAGCAGGAGCTCCATTAACAGCTTTTACAAGAATTAGTGATAAACCAATTTTAATACATTCAAACGTATATGAGCCAGATTTCATAGTTGTTTTGGATTCAACCTTATTAGGATCATCTGTAATTAAAGGAATCAAAAAAAATACTAAAATAATTATAAATTCGAATGAATCCCCCAAAGATATTAAAAATAAATTAAATATTAATTTAAATGAAGTTTGGGTTATTGATGCTACTTCACTTTCTTTAAGTATAATGGGTCTACCTATAACTAATACTGCTATGCTTGGATCATTAATTAAATCTTCAAATATTATTAAACTTGATTCATTAATAAGTGTAGTTAAAGAAAGGTTCAGTGGTAAAATACTTGAACAAAATATCGAGTTAATAAAAAAAGCTTATGAACAGGTTGTGATGGGTTGAGTAAACTTAAAAAAAAGAGTGAACTCGAGCCAGGAGCTATTCCCTTTAAATCATCAAAAGAATATGAGACAGGTGATTGGGGGATAACATATCCTAAAATTGATTATAATAAATGTACAAAATGTACTTTATGCCATTTCTTCTGCCCAGAAGGAGCAATAAATGTAAGAGAAGACGGGTATACTGAAGTAGATTATAGATATTGTAAAGGTTGTGGAATTTGTTCTCATGAATGCCCCGTTAAATGTATAGAGATGATAGTGAAAAAATGAATCAAAAATTACTTGGTTTAAATGGTGATGAAGCAGCTGCTTATGCTATTAAACAAGTTAATCCAGAAGTTGTTGCAGCTTATCCCATAACCCCTCAAACAATAATTGTTGAACGTTTCAGCGAATATGTTGCTAATGGTCTTGTAGATTCAGAATTTGTTGCAGTTGAATCAGAACACAGTGCTTTAAGTGCTTGTGTTGGTGCATCAGCTACAGGAGCAAGAGCTTATACAGCAACTGCAGCAAACGGATTAGCTTTAATGTGGGAAATTTTGTATATAGCTTCGGGAATGCGTCAACCTATAATAATGTCAATAGCTAATAGAGCCTTAAGTGGTCCCTTAAACATCCATAATGACCATAGTGATTCCATGGGTGCAAGGGATAGTGGTTGGATACAAATTTATTGTGAAAACTGTCAGGAAGTTTATGATTCGCATATTACTGCTTGGCGTATAGCTGAAAATATTAATGTACAATTACCTATAATGATATGTTTTGATGGATTTACGATAAGTCATACAATGGAAAACGTATTCACTCTTAATGACGAAATAGTTCAGAATTTTATTGGTAAAAGAGTTTTTCCAAAAATTACTGGACATTTGGGAGAAACTGATCTACGTCTTAATCCAACTTGTCCAATTACAATGGGAGCAATGGATTTACAAGATTATTATTTTGAACATAAGGTTCAACAACATGAAGCATTATTAAATTCATTAGAAGTTATTGAATCCGTTGAAAATGAATTTTCAGAAATTACTGGTAGAGAATATGGGTTAATTCAAAGTTACATGATGGAAGATGCTGATGTAGCTTTAATTGGTATGGGCTCAGTTATGGGAACTACAAAATATGTAGTCGATCAATTAAGATCCAATGGAATTAAAGTTGGTCTAATAAAGATTAGATGTTATAGACCTTTTCCTAAAGAGAAGCTAGTTAAAGCAATTAGTAACTGTAAGGTTATTGGTATAATTGAAAAAAGTTTAAGTTTTGGCTCAGTTGGAAGCCCATTATATCAAGATATTAAAACAGTCTTATATGATTATGAAAAAAAGCCATTAATTATTGGATATGTACATGGTTTAGGTGGTAGAGACACTTCGCCTGAAAATTTAAAACAGATATTTCAAGACTTATTAAAAATAGATAATCTAACAAAAAAAATTGGTAATCAACAGTATATTGGATTAAGAGAGTGATCATATTGAGCGAATTAACTTTAAAGAATTTATCAAAAAAACCCGATTTAATTTGCCCAGGTGCCAGACTATGTTCAGGATGCGATGAAACCATAATTGTAAGATTGGTTCTTAAAGCTACTAGAGGACCAACAATAGTAACAAATGCTACAGGATGTCTTGAGGTAGCTACTACGTCATTCCCATATACAGCTTGGGATCTACCCTGGATTCACAGTGCATTTGAAAATACAGCTGCAACCGCTAGTGGAATTGAAGCAGCAATTAAAGCGATGAAAAAAAGAAAAGAAGGTCCATTATCAAACTTTGAGAATATTGATGTATTAGCTTTCGCAGGTGATGGTGGAACCTATGATATTGGATTTCAAGCTCTTTCAGGAGCAATTGAAAGAGGACATGATTTCACTTATATTCTACTCGATAATGAAGCATACATGAATACAGGCATACAAAGAAGTGGTGCAACCCCATTCAGTGCTTCAACAACCACAAGCCCAGCAGGAAAAATATTTTTAGGAAAAACTGAAAACAAAAAACCTTTAGACGAAATCATTATTGCACATGCTCTACCATACTTTGCTACTATTAATGCAGCTTGGCCACTCGATGTAATAAAAAAAACTAGAAAAGGAATCGATATTAATGGTCCCACTTTTCTACATGCAATAGTACCATGTTCTAGAGGTTGGCGATTTCCCCCTGAAAAAACTATTGAAATTAGTAGATTGGCTGTTCAAACTTGTATATTTCCACTATATGAGGTAAATAATTATAAAGGTAAAACAACATATGAATTATCTTCACCAAGTCTTTCTATTGCTAAACGCCCTGAAACTAAAAAAACTGTTGAAGAATATTTAAAACAACAAGGTCGTTTTAGTCATTTATTTAAACCAGAAATTAACAAAGAATATTTAAAACAGATTCAAGAAACTGTCGACCTCAAGTGGAGTATTCTATTAGATAAGTGTGGAATATAACCTTCATACTTTTTTATTACGATGTAAATTCTTATTTAATGAACTCATCAAGTCCAATTAGAGAAACCTTAGCTAAAAGAATTGCAGGAGAAATTGTTTTAAGTATTTCTCCAGGACAAGCGATGAGAAAATGGCGTATGTTACTTAATGTCAATCAAATTGAATTAGCTAATGAATTAGGTCTTTCCCCATCTGTAATTAGTGATTATGAAACAGGTAGAAGAATATCACCTGGTTCAAGTTTCATTAAAAGATATGTTGAAGCACTAATTGAGCTTGATATAAACAAAGGTGGTGAATACATCCGTCAAATGGCTCGAATTACATTGGATCCTAGTGATGTTTTTATTGATATTAAAGAATTTACTGCACCTGTAACAGTGGGTCAGTTATGCAAAGCTATTGACGCAGAGGTATTAACTTGTTTAGATAAACTTGATCAACATCTTTTTGGTTATACAATAGTTGATAGTTATAAGGCAATTTTAACTCTATCAGGATTAGATTTTTATAGAATATTCGGTGCAACAAGTGAAAGAGCTTTAATTTTTACAGGAGTAAGTCAAGGAAGATCACCAATGATAGCAGTAAAAATTAGTCCTTTTAAGCCCAGAGTTGTTGTCTTACATGGAGAGATGAAGCAAATAGATCCATTAGCTGAAAACTTAGCGAGTCATGAAGGAATACCTCTAGCATATTCACATCTGAAAAATGAAGAAGAATTAGTAGAAGCATTAAGAGAACTTTATAGGACTAAAGGTTAACGTTTTAAATAATACAAAATAAAACTAATTAAAGAAATTATTATTAAAATTGGACTTGTAGCAAAAGTAAAACCATCGGTTTTATAGATCCATAAAATGAACCAAGGAATTTTTTCTATATTAGGAAAAGAACGTATAAGTAAGGGAGTTAATACAAAAAAAAGTCCAATTATTATCAACAGTAAACCAAAATAAGTTAATTGATTTGTACCTTCCATTTAAATTCACTTTTACAATAAATAAAAATTGATTTATCATTTAATTTTTTAGTTCTATTATTAAAAGAAATTATTATATCTATAATAATTTAAGCAATTCCATCGGAAATGTTAATAATGTTTTAAGTCTTCATTGCTGAAGGTTGGGGTTATTCAAATGAGAATAATGATATTAGGTCCACCAGGGTCAGGTAAAGGTACTTGTTCAAAAATTATTGAAGAAATTTATAAAATACCTGTTATTACAACTGGAGATATGCTTAGAGAAGCAGTTTCAAAAGAATCCCCTTTAGGAATAATTGCTAAAACCTATATGGAAAAGGGAGAATTAGTTCCAGATGATTTAGTGAATAAACTTGTTAAAGAAAGAATTTCAGAAAAAGATTCGGTTAAAGGTTTCATTCTTGATGGTTACCCAAGAAGCATAAAACAGGCTCAAGTTCTAGAAGAAATGCTTGCAGAAATGGGAAAAAAATTAGACCATGTAATTAATGTGGTTTTAGAAGATGAAGCAATAATAACAAGATTAAGTTTAAGAAGAAGCTGCCCTAAATGTGGCGCAATTTATCATTTAATAAATAAACCCCCAAAAAAACAAGGCTTATGTGATTTATGCAACACAAAAATTGTGCAAAGAGAAGATGATAAAGAAGAGGTAATTAAACATAGATTAGAGGTATATTGGGAAAAAACACAACCATTAATCGATTGGTATGAAAAAAGAGTAAAAGTAAAAAAAATTAGAGGAGATATAGATATCAATATTCTACCCAAAGTTATTAAAGAAATTATTGAAAGTTAAATCCTAATCCACATTATTTGAAAAATTTATAAATAATGAATAAAAATTATTTAGTTATCTATAGAAGTGATAAGTTTGCTTGGTAATATTCAGGTCGAAGTCCTGAAATATCTTCACAAAGTTAAATTTGGTGTACAAATTGAGGAGTTATTTAAGTTTTGGAGATATAAAGAAGGAGCAGAAAAAAGTTTAGAAAGTCTACAAAAAATGGGTTATATTAAAATTATTAATGGTCAAGTATTTTTTGTTAGTTACCCGAAAGATATCAAATTAGAATTAAGCTCAACTATTTATTCTCAAGAAGAATTGATAGAATTCGAAAATATTACTCGCAGAAATCTTGTGTATACTTACAAAGAAGAACTATTAACATACATTGTTGATGTAAAAACTAAAAGGAAACTTCCTGAAGGCGTAAAAAGATCATTACAAAGGTTGGGGGTATTAAAATGGAAAATTTTAGAACTTACTGAACTAGGCAGAAAAATATTATTAACCGAGATCCAGACAACTCAACTTTCATAAAATTTATTGTAACAAAATTATGTTTTGTACCCAATTTTCCTTAATAATTCTTTTCTCCATTTAATTCCCTCATCATTTTCTATGCCTTTACTTTTATAACCATCAATAATTCCTAGAATACCTCTACCCTGATCTGTTTCTGCAATAACTATTTCAATAGGGTTAGCAGTAGCGACATAAATATTACATATTTCGGGGACCATTTTTAATTGAGTTAGCAGATTAATTGGATAAGCATTTTTTATATAAATTAATAAACTATGTCCACAACTTAATTTTAAAGCATTTTTTGCTGCTTCTTCTCTAAGGAATTCGTCATTTCCATCATGTCGTATTAAACAATCTCCTGATGCTTCGCAAAAAGCGATACCAAATTTTATTCCAGGCGTAGATGATGCTAATGCATCATATGTGTCTTCTACAGTTTTAATAAAGTGGCTTTGAGCTAAAATTAAATTACATTCATTAGGAACATCTAATTTTATTACAAATAACTCCATTATCGATCATTATTAAATAGTTTTTCAAATTAATAACATAAGCACTTTAATAGGATATAAGAATATGAATGAACTCTAATAAATCATGTATATCAATAATAAAAAAAAGAAAAAAGATAATTATTATCCAAGATTAAACGAATGGAACGATGATACTATTTGGGGAGATCAGCCTGAAAGTCTAGCACCATACGTTCCTACACCACAACCAGTTGTTTTAGAAATGCTAAGCGTTGCAGAAATTTCTTCAAAAGACATAGTTTATGATCTTGGTTGTGGTGATGGTAGAGTAATTTTTTCAGCAGTAGAACTATTCAATGCTAAAAAAGCTGTAGGTTTTGAAATAAACCCCTATTGGATAACAAGTATTGAAAAAAAGATTATTGATAAAAAGTTAATAAATAGAGTCTTTGTTTATAGAAAAAACTTTATGGAAGCGGATATATCTGAAGCTTCTGTTGTTACAATATATTTAACTACTAACGGAAATATGAAGTTAAAACCAAAATTAGAATCTGAACTAAAACCAGGTTCTAGAATTGTTAGCCATGATTTTCCTATACATGGATGGGATAATTTAAATCAAAAAGAAAAAAAACCATTAGGAAGTGGTCATAAAATATTTTTATATAAAATTAGTTAAGTCAATAATTTTTTAAAACTATAAACCTAAAGCCAATAATATTAAGGCCATTCGAACATAAACTCCGTGTTTAACTTGTTTAAAATACCACGCGTTTACCATTTTATCTACATCAGGAGTTATTTCGTTAATTCTGGGAAGAGGATGCATTAAAATTAACTCTTTCTTACCTTTTTTTATTAAATCAGGAGTTATAATATAGCTGTTCTTTAAAGATTCATATTTTTCAGGGTTGGTAAAACGTTCCTTCTGAATCCTTGTATTATATAAAACATCCAATTTAGGTAAAACCTCTAAAAGTTCAGAAGTTTCAGTTACATTCATTTTTAAATCATTTCGAATATCTTTTTTCATTGATAATTCTTCAGGACTAATTAAATATAAATCAACATTAAAATGATTTAAAGCCAGTGCAAGACTATGAGTAGTACGTCCATATAAGAGATCTCCACATAAACCTATTTTAAGTCCATTAATTTTTCTTTTAGCAAAAATTATTGTATGAAGATCTAAAAGTGCCTGTGTAGGATGTTCACCAGGACCAGAACCCCCATTTAAAATTGGTATATCAGCGACATCTGCTGCTTTTTTAGCAGCATCCTCTTCAGGATGTCGTATTGCAATTATGTCAGCATAATTTTCAACTGTTTTAATTGTATCTTCTAAGGTCTCTCCTTTTTTTACACTACTTGCTGATGGATCACTAAAACCAATAACAGTTCCACCAAGGCGTAACATTGCTGTTTCAAAGCTTAACCTTGTTCTTGTACTTGGTTCAAAAAATAATGTAGCTAATATTTTTTCCTGACATAAATTACATCTTTTTCCGATAAGTTCTATCATTTCAGTTGATTTATTTAAAATAAAGTCAATTTCTTTACGTCCATAATCTCTCATTGATATGACGTCTTTTCCCTTAAAATAAGAAGCATCAACCATTCAATATACCTAAAAATAATATAACCCAATTAACTAAATAAAATTGTATTCAATTTTTATTAATTCAAGAAAAAATTATTAATAGAAAAAAATTTTCATTATTTCGAAATATTATTCATATATAAGAACCTACTCATGGGAGTACTTAGACTTGAAGAGGGATATAATTCTGGTAATATTTTCACCCATAATGGAAACCTACATTTTAATGCTGTACCTTTCACTATTGCTTCACCAGGAGGAAGATCTCCAATTAATTCAGTAAATTCTTGTCCCATTATTTCAGCTAACCTTTGTTTATCTAAATCTTCTAAACTATGACAAATAATATTATTAGCACATTGAGTAATTACTGTTTTTTCTACTGTAGCTAAACGTTGAGTAACAACCCATAAACCTATTCCGTTTCTACCACCGTTTGTAGCTATTTCTTTTATAACACCTAATAATTTACCTCGACTTTCTTTTTCCCCAATTTCAAATACACCATATTGTGGTGCATAATACATTGCTTCTTCCAATACAATGATACAACCAAATTTTCTGTTTTCCAGGGCTTCATTAAAAATTTTCCTAAGTACCTGAGCTACTACCAAGTGTTTTTGCTCCCAAGTATCTTTTCCATCGCTAAGATCCATTACAATAGCTAAACGCTCTTTGAGTAGAGCCACAGGATCGAGAACATCATTATTTTCTAATGGAATTAATTTACTAATTTGAATCGCATTTTCGACTTGCATCTTATATAATTGAAATTCATCATCTTTTTTATTAAATCCAAGTTTATCAGGGTTTACTAAATGCAATGCTTTTTTTAGAGTGTTTTTAGTAACAGTCGCTGATTGTGAATACAATATTTTTAGAGCCTGAAAAAGTATTTTAGAGTTCCACCAACTTTTCTGCCAACCAAATTCTGCAATATAATCATCCCAAGGAATATCACCTGGATGAAAAAAACTATTCCAAGGTACTTTCAATGCTTTCTTAACACCTAAATTATCAACTAAACTCGAATATTCACCATCTTTGTCAATTATAAAAAAACGTACTGGAGGTGTAACATTTACAGCTCTAGCAATCATACTTACAGCAGTAGTTGTTTTTCCTGTCCCAACTGATCCACATATTAAACAAGATTGCCGAATAAGGGGATATATGCCTAATTCAACATCTAAATCAGTTGTAGGATCAGTTCCAAGTAAAAATTTCCATTCACCTGCTGGCTTAGTAAATTTCTCAACAATTTGTCTTTCAGCTAAAAATATTGGAGCATTTGGGGGAATAGGATATCGTATTGTTCTAATACAACCATCATCATCCATCCATCCCCATTGATGTGCTTCAGCGTGTAATGTAGAATCTTCTATATCACCAATTACTTTTCCTTCACTTAGTAGTGCTTCTTCGTATTCTCTAACTCTTTTATGGGGATATACTCTAGTGACTTGATAAATAATTGGTAAATTATTTTTAGGGTGCTTAAGATAAACGAGATCACCTTTAGCTAATTCTCTTCCACGTATTAACAAAATAATAATTTTATCAAGCTCATATTCACCTGTCATACTATAGGTATGACCAATCTTCATACTCCCATCCATTTTCCTTCCCCCCAATAAGGTGCTAGTTGACGTAACTCTCCTTTCTTTCGGCTGACACGAGTCAATATTTCTGAATAAACCTCTGACATAAAACGACGAGTAATCTTAACTTCTTCATCTGCTTTAATAATGGGTAAAGGAATACCATCATATAGACTTGAAGAATAACAATAATCAGCTATATCATCAAGATATCCTAAACAGAAATTTGGTACATCAATTCTTATTGGAGGAATGCTCCATTCTTTTGACATTCTCGCATAAAAGCTGTAAATAGATACTCCTACAGCATCCATTATCACTGATTTACGGGAAGCATTGTTTAATGCAAGTTGAGGAGAAAAAAGGTCAGTTCTTTCACCAGGATTTAAAGTATGTAAAAGTAAATAACTGTCAGAAAAACAAGTTTCCTTATCAAGACCAAGATGATACATTAAGTAACGAGCTGAAGGTCGTTTAACAATACCCGCAATAATCACATTAGCATTTTTACAGAAAAGTAATAAGTTCTCTATTGCAGATATTAATCGTTTTTTATCTTTTTTATTACCTGAAATTAACCACCAATCACTAAATACCAGAGGACCATCAATGACAAGTAATTCTGTTTCAGGATAATTTTCAAGATATGATTTTGCAGTTTCATATAATTTTGCTTCTCGACGGATATTTATTATATTTTTAAAGTTAATTCCATTAAGATTTTTAGAGAATATAATTGTTTCAGGAGGAAGATAAAAAATTTTACCACTAGGTAATTGATAACATAAAGCACTTATTATACCAAAATTTTGAGCAGCAAGTGGTAAAATCTGACTCCCTGCATCAACACCTGCAACAATATTAAATGATTCATGTTTTGTCATTGGATAAAAACAAAAATCTTCACGAATTTTTTCTGATAGTTCAAAAATTTTTGGTTGATTAACTAATAAATTTTTTGAAATTTCATCCAGTATTGTATTTCGTAATGTAAAACAAATATTATTTGAAAAAATCGGGGTATGTTCATAGTCCTGTGTTTGAATTTTTCTCCTTTCATACTGCATCTAACATTTACCCCTAAAATACATTCTATTACAACATTTTTTTTCCTGAATATATAAATTGATCGTTTATTTTGAGCATAATTTGGGAAATATTGAGTTTTATATATATACTAAGAAATTACGACGCTCATAAAAATAAAATATGATCGGTTTTAAAAAACATATTCGAAAAGTAATGTTAATAAGAAGTTATACTCATTTATAAAGTAAAATGAATGAAGAATACTCTTTAAGGGATATGATTCTTCGAACCTTCTTATTTGATAATTCTTTAGGACCATCTGAAATGACAAAAAAACTTGATGCGAATTATAATTCAGTCAAAGCTGCTTATGCAAAACTTACTGAAGATAAACTTTTAGTAAGAAGTGGAAGAGGAAATTATGAGCCAAATTATTCAGGAATCATCCTAAATTTAATGGATAGAATAGAAAATTTGGAGAAACTGGTGAAATAAATGGGTGAGCTAATAGACAAAATAATTAAGGATTTATCACCAGGAACTAGTCAATTTAAAATATTGATATTTCTTTCATTTAAAGGTCCATGTTCTCCAAGTACGATATCAGATGAAATCAATATACCTGCAGGAACTGTTAGACCGAGTTTAAGAAATTTATTAGAAAAAGGTTATGTTAATCAGCTTGAAGATGGTAATTATAAATCAAATATACCTTTTACTGATTTAATATCATATTTGTATACTTTAAATAAATAAGAGGTGAAATATTGACGGGCATTGAGGAGCTTGAAGGTTTAAAAAGAGCGGAAAGTCAACAACAAGTATTCCTTTGTCTCGTTGAATCTGGAGAAGCAATGTCTAGTCAAGAAATTGCAGGAAAGTTACAGTTATCAGTAAATGCAGTTAATATAGCACTTTTCAATCTTAACAATAAAGGATTAGTAGATAGAGTTGGAAGAGGAAGTTATAGATATAAACTAGGTCCTATTTTGGTAAATCTTCTAAAGGAGTATTTTAGTTCATGATACAAGAAAAATTAGATGTATTAGACCCAAAAACTTCAGCTTATAAAATTCTTTGCCATCTTACTTTCAAGGGAACTTTTCTAAAACCTTCTGAAATAGCTAGTTCGTTAGGAGAAAATAGTTCAACTGTACGTGCAAGATTAGCAGAATTAAAAAAACAAGGACTCGTAGAATCAAAACCAGAAGGGTACATTTCTTTAATATCTCCTTATGACATTATTTTTAAAATATATAAAGATATAAAAAGTTAAATAATTTTTACTTTCACTCATCTCTCCGTTACATTTTTCTAAACAGTATTTAAAAATAAAATATTAAATTGTAACTTCGACATGTCTAATAAACAAATCATTTCCCTAAAAGATAAAACAGATAATCTATTCAAAATTAAAAGAGCCCCAAGTCAATTTCAAGTATTATTTCATTTAATTAATACGGGCAAAACAATGAGTGTTAAAGAATTATCAACAGAAATTAATTTGACGCCTAAAGCAACTGAAAGAGCGTTATCGAAACTTTTTGAAAAAGAATTAGTTCAACGTAACCCATTTAAAGACGGCGGATACTATTGCGATGTAAAAGATGTTGTTTTATATATTTTATTTAAAATGATTGAATTAAATGATGATTTTGAAAAAAGAAATCCTAATTCGAAAAATTCAGTTTCTCCTTTAATTTCGGAAGAACCTCGTCCTCAATCCACTTTACTCCCTTAGAAGTTAATTTATAATAACGTTCTCGACTATTAGGTTTAAATACATAACCCCTTTTCATCATCTCATTTAATCTTGCAGGTACAACAATTTTTTTACCACTTATTTTTAAACAATCTCTAAGTTCTCTACTACTAGATTGGAAATCTTTCATACTAAATAATAAAAGACCAATCGATTCATAATGACTAATTTCGTCTTTATATAGGATAACAGGTTTGTTTTGTCTAATTTCGACTAAACCTTTTAACTTATCTTGAGATTCGTGTTCATTAATTAAAGATACACGTTCATTTATATCAATTATAAAACTTTTTGATAGACTGTCTAATGCTGTAATAATTTCTTCTGGTGATTCTCCACTGACTTTAATTTCACCAAAAGCCGTTTTTATTGCTAGACTGAATTTTGGCATTAAATTTACTCCTGAATATTCATTGTGTAAAGATATCCTCTTTTTTTATCTTTATAACGTCTGAGTGTACCCTTTTTTACGAGCCATACTAAAACGCCTGATAATGTTGTTTTAGGGAAAAAAATTGCATTTGCTTCCATTGCTTCTCTTAATTCAGATATGGTTCTAGGGGTTTTTCCCCATTCAACTGCAAGTAAAGAGGTTACTGCTTCACTACATTGTGTAGTTCTGGGTATTTGGGGATATTGAGTTGGTTCAATATTTGTTACTTGTTTTTTTTGTTTTGATTTAATATTTGATTCTCCATGGAATGCATCATTAATTTTATTTAGTATAATTGGTAGATCATTAATTGTTTCCAAAACATCTGATTTTATGCCACTTAGTTCAACCTCAGTATCACCGATACGAATCTTGAGGTGGAAAGGTTGATTACTCATAATCTCACATCGTATTATTATAATTATTATTTTGAATATTTATAATACTATCCGATTAAATATCATTATTAAAAATTTTTAAAAGAAAAATCATTTATTTAGAAAAATAATAAAATTAAATTTTTAAATTTTTTACAAATAATTTTTAATTTTTTCTTTAATCATATCTTGTACAACATTAATATTGACTCTTCCACGAATTTCATTCATAATTATACCCATAATTGGTCCACTGGCTTTCTCTCCCATTTTTTTAATTAACTCCACGTTTGAAGATAGTTTAATATCAATTATTTGTTTTAATTCCTCAATATCCAATAATTCTAAACCTAGTGTTTTTAATGCGTCTTTTGGACTATTTTCTGAATTATTTGCTAACCATGTGAATATTGAAACCAGAGATTCTTTTACGGTTTCTCCTTCATATAACATTTTAAAAACTTCTTTAATTGTATCATCCGATAAATTCTCAATAGGGATCCCGTCACGTTGAAGTTTTTTGAAGTCTTCCGTTAATGTTACTGAAATTAAAGTTGATAAACTGGGATAAATAGTAACTAATTCTCCAAAAAGACTTACATAATCAGAATCAACAATTTGTTTAGCAAGTTTTTCATTTAAGTTATAATCGTTTTGATACCGTTTTAATTTTATTTCAGGCATTTCAGGCAAATTCTTCTTTAGTTTTTTAATCTTTTCTTGAAGTATTGTGATTGGTTTAATATCGGTTTCAGGATACATTCTTGCCGCTCCAGGTCTTGGTCGTGTAAAACGTGTGGTTCCATCAGGATTTGCAGATCTAGTTTCAAGGGGTACTCCATTGAATGCATCTTGAATTCTTGAAACTATTGCTTTCAACGCTTTTTGGCTTTTTTCAATTTCATCTGCTACAATTATAATCGCGTCAGATTCTTTTGCATTAACTTCGTTTCTTAATTTTTTGACTTCATCAGATGTGATATTATAAGCTGGTAATTCATCAGTATGGAAAATTCCTTTTAAACCACCATAAAATTTAGCATAATCACTTAGTTCTGTACCGAAACGTCTATTGGGACATAGTTCCCGACCAATTAAACCAGAGAATCCAGGTACTTTCAAAGCTAAAACAACACCATCAGCTCTTATAGCATTTTGAATTATTTTTGAATTAGTAGTCTTAAAAAGATCCGTAACATTATTAAAATTCTCAATAATATTTTCTTTAAGTAAATTTCGTTTAAGAAGTTCATCACGTATCTCCATTAAAACAGATTGTCTGCTTACTTCATAATCAACAATTGTAGGGATCATTTCTAAAGCTTGAACACCTTTAATCTCAATTACGGGACCCCCTGTTAAACTAATGTTAATATCTTGTCTAATTGTACCTAAACCTCTACGTACTTGCCCTGTTGCTCTTAGAATACTACCAATTCTTTTAGCAACTGCTTGTACTTCTTTTGGAGTATACATTTCTGGAGCAGTGGTTATCTCCATTAAAGGTATACCTAATCTATCTAAACGATAATTTACTTGATTTTCAGATTCGCCAACATTTCTTGCAGCATCTTCTTCAAGACAAATCTGATTTAAATTATATAATTTACCATCAACTTCAATCATACCTCCTAAAGCTATAACTGAAGTTCGTTGGAATCCACCTGTATTACTACCATCAACAACGGTCTTACGCATAATCCATATTTCATCAATTGGTAGACTACCAACCATTAAAGCAAATTTTAGACTAATATTTAGCGCTTCAGAATCTAAATCTCCTGGGGGTTCTTCATCCATTTCAACTAGACAGGTTGTTTCTCTATCTCCTTCATATTGAATTACTTTGCCTTTCATAAATTCAAATAATGCAGCAGGATCAATCTCTCCTAATTCACTTTGACTGGGTCTTAAACGTCGTGTAAAAGTAAATTCTGGTTCTTTGGTACTTAGTTTTGGTGGACATTTGCAAAAAAGTTTATGTTTTGTTGCTAATTCTTGATGTATTTCTATTCCACATTTTAAACCTAATTTTTCATAATTCATTTTCAAATCAGCCTTTGATAAATTGAACGATAATTAAATTCACCAGCAATATTAGTTGATAAAAGATTACGCGCTTCATGTATATCATTTGTTTGACCAAGACACCACATCATTTTTACATATGCTGTCTCAGGTAACATATCTTCAAGAGGGATAACTCCTCTTGAAGTTAGTTCCCTTCCCATACTGTACACATTCATATTAACGCGACCCCAAAGACATTGACTTGTCATACCGATCAAAACATCGTTTTTTTGTGCTGTTTTCAAGGAATCATAACATTTTTCGCTAACATGACCTAACCCCGTTCCTTCTAAAATAATACCTTTAAAACCAGCATCAATTAAGTTATCAATAATTAGTGGATTAAAACCAGGATAAAATTTAACTAAAGCAACTTTTTTCTCAAATTTATTTTTTAAAATCGGTTCCGAATTACTTCTTTTTCGAAAATTCTTATTTATTATCTCTAATTCACTATTAATATAACGAGCTATTGGACTATCATTAATGGTTTGGAAAGCATAACGAGTTGACGTATGACATTTTCTGACTTTTGTACCAGGATGAAAAATTATTTTATCGTCACTTGTGCCTTCGTGCATACACAAAAATACACCCGAAAAAGGAGCATAAGCTGCCGCTTTTACAGCAGCTACAAGATTAGTCGCTGAATCAGCACTAGGTCTATCACTACTTCGCTGTGATCCAACAAAAATAATAGGTATTGGTAAATTTTGTATAGCGAAGCTTAAAGCAGCTGTACTATAACCCATTGTGTCTGTACCATGAGTTATTACAATTCCATCTGCCCCTTCATTGATCTTATTGATTACTTCGTTAGCTATCCCTGACCAATGATCTGAATTAATATTTTCACTAAATACATTATAAAGTATTGAAGCATCAATATTAGCAATTTCAACGAGTTCAGGAACTATACTTAAAAGATCCTTACTACTCATTGCCGCAAAAACTCCCCCAGTTACATAATCTACTCTACTAGCAATAGTACCTCCTGTACTTACAATATTTACTCTAGGAAGCATACTATTGCCTTTTGGCAATGGAGAAGCTCTAAATTCTGGTTTAATCGCTTCTCCAATTTTTTCTATAGAAAAATTATCAGTGTACGCTATACCAATGTTATAACCACTTTTTTGTTTAATTACTATATGCCAATCATCCGCAGATTCGACTCTTGGCATTAATACACCTTCATAAATTACATTATTTACATTTATTCGTACAACATCGCCAATTTGGAGATTAGTAGAATTTAATAATTCTAAGAGTTTTCCTCGGTATCCAGACAAAGGGTCAACAGACATATAGAACCAATTTCTCGTATGTATATCAACCTCTTAAGGGCTACGCCCCTTGAAGCAGTTTAAAACAAGTTTTTATCTATCACAGATTTAATATCTTACAAATACCATTTTTTAAGTTGTAAATAAAAATTATGTTATAACAATAAAACATTAGTTTAATTCTTTATAAACGTATGGTCCTTTTTTGGTATATCCTAAACGATAATAATATTGTTTTGTACCTAATGCACTCATTACAATCATTTGTTTTGCGTCATATTTTTCTTGTGCTGTTTTTTCTGCCTCTTCCATTAAGGTTTCACCCCACCCTTTATGTTGCCATGCATTAATATTTTGAGAACCAACAGGGACCATAGCACCATAAACATGAAGTTCCCTAATTAAACCAGTATTTGACGTAATTTCAGGTCTTTCCGTTTTATCTGATGGCATTCTTAATCTTATAAAACCAATTAAAGTATCAGAACCAGAGTCTTCAACACTGATAAAATCCTCAATACCATCAGAAGCATCATAGACATTATGGATAATTTGTAATTTCTTTTCGTCAATATCTATATTTTTATGACCTGCTTCACGGCATCTAATACATCTACATTTTTTACCATTTTTCTCGAGTTGCATCTGTGCTAATTGTCTTAAATTACCTTTATCAACGCCTGCTTCAATCCGAGGTAACGGAATATCTCTCTGTATACGCATTATTCTAATCCAAGGTGGAACAATCTCTTTTATAGAAGATATTAAAGAAGTTGCTCTTATCGTATCCAAAGGAGTGTATTTCCCATTAATCCACCAATCATATAATTTTGTTCCTTTAATCACTAGTGTAGGATATATTTTTAACATGTCAGGTTTAAAATTTGAATCTTCGAATAGTTTTTTGAAACCTTCAAGATCATTCTCAATTGTTGAACCAGGAAGACCAGGCATCATGTGGTAACAGATTTTTAGCGATGCATCTTTTAAGAGTTTAGTTGAATCAATGACGTCTAAAATTTTATGACCTCTATCTACTATTTCGTAAATATAATCATAAACAGTTTGTACACCCAACTCTACGCGAGTTATCCCAAGTTCCAGCATACGGTTAATATTATTTTGATCCACACAATCGGGTCTTGTTTCAACAGTAATACCAACATTTTTAATAATAGAATTTTCTGCTGTTAATTTTGCTTTAGGAAGTGTCTTACTATTGATTCCAGTTATTGCATTTAAACATCCTTTAACAAAATATTTCTGATAATTATATGGAGAAGCAGGAAAAGTACCACCCATCAGGATCAAATCAATTTTATCAACAGTATGTCCTATCAATTCTAATTGTTTAATTCTACTTTTAACTTGTTTATATGGATCATAATCATTCTGAGCCCCTCGCATTGCAGCAGGTTCATAACCAGTATAACTCTGAGGAGTTGGAGTTTCTGATTCAGGACCACCAGGGCAATATGCACATCTACCATGTGGACAAGGATAAGGTTTAGTCATTGCAGCGACAACATTCACTCCACTTAACGTACGAATTTTTTTTCGAACAAGTAATGGAATTAATTTTTCAGCTTCATCTTCATTAAGTAACTCAATCAAATCCGAGTTACGAGGAATTTGTTTTAAATGATATTTCCGAGAAAATTCAATTTTTATTTTATCAATATCTTTTCGAGTTAGGTCAGGAGTTGAAAGAAATTTATCAATAATATCTCTCAGGACCAAGCCTGAGCTCACTTACCAAATTAAATAGGTTTTAATACCTATTATTTTGATTTCTTCCACGTGTATCACGTGGTGCATGAACAATTCTTTTAACAAAGTTAGTTCTATTTCTTTTTTTGGGATTCGGGTTGGTATGTGGAATTGGCTCAATTTTAGGTGTTTGAGCTCTTACTTTACCTGCTTTTGTTAATGAACCGTGTGTTGGTATATTATCACCGTCCGAGAAGAGGGTCTCGAGACTCTATAAACCTTTCTCATAATGAATATGTTTTAGTGGTCAATAGGGATTTTTTTTCCTGAAGGATCCATTTTTACTTTTCCAAAATCATAGTTAACATTTCTTAACATTTCAGATGTAAAAACAGGTCCATCTTTACAGACTCTATAAGGACCAATTGCACAACTACCACAAAGTCCTATAGCACATTTACAATAACGTTCCAAACTTGCTTGAATAAGTATGTTATTTTCTTCCGCTATTTCAAAAATTTTAAACATCATTAATTCAGGTCCGCAAGTATAAATAATATCGAATTTTTGGTTCTTCAAAATTTCATTTAAATAATTCGAAACGTACCCTTTAAAACCTTCAGTACCATCATCAGTAGCGATGTAAAGGTTATTTTTTTCGATAATTTTTTCGAGTTTTTTTAAGAATAATAGTTGATTTTTGCTTCTAGCTCCAATTAGGAAGGCGGGTTTATAGCCATTTTCAATAATTTTCTTTGCTAAAGGTAATAAAGAAGCTATTCCAGTCCCACCACCTATTAATAAGGGTTTTAGATTTAATACAGAATACCCATTTCCAAATGGTCCTCGAATACCTACTTTATCTCCTTGTCTAACTTGACTTAATGCTCTAGTTGCTTCACCTACATTTCTAACTGTTATTGATACAGGATCTCTGAGAGATGATAAACTCATAGGAATTTCATCTACACCAGGAATCCAAACCATAAGGTATTGTCCTGGTTTTGCATCTAGATCAGTATCAAGTTCTAATGTAGTAATATCAAAAGTTTCTTTAATAATTTTTTTTACTTTTATTGCTATTGTTTTTTTAGGATTTATGTGCAAGACCAATTATCTCCTTAATATCTTTTAAATCATTATCACTAAGATACCGTGCAATTCCTTCATTAATTTCATGGAATATCTTATAATCGTTTAACATAATTGCTGTACCAATTTCAATCGCTCTAGCTCCAGCAAGAAAATATTCGATTGCATCTCTCCATGTAAAAATTCCTCCACAACCAATTATTGGAATTTTAATATTTTCATACATTTCCCATACAAAACGTAAAGATACAGGCTTAAGTGCTGATCCAGATAACCCGCCCATAATATTTGATAAAATAGGTTTTTTGAAATCTATATCAATAGACATGCCTTTTAGAGTATTAGTAGCTGTAATGGCATCAGCACCTCCAGATTCAGCTGCTATTGCTATTGGTACAATATCCGTTACATTAGGAGATAATTTTACAAATAAAGGTAGTTTAGTTGTATTTTTTATTGCCTTAGTAATTTTTTCTGTACTAACCGGATCTGAAGCACACATCCCTGATTCACCACCAACATTAGGACAACTCAGATTTAGTTCAAGTGCTTGTGCGCCAGCTTCTTCTAATTTAATACTACTTTTAATAAAGTCATCTATAGTTGAAGCAAAAAAACTTGCTACAATGGGGATCCCTTCATTTTTTAAATGTTTTATTTCTGATAAAAAATAATCTACTCCAGGGTTTGGTAAACCCATCGAATTCAGTAATCCACCTTCCACCTCAACAACAGTAGGATTTGGATGACCCAACCTTGATTCAGGTCCTAAACTTTTAGTAATAACAGCTCCTGCACCAGCATTATACATTTTTTTTAGGAGAGGAGCAGATATACCTAATACTCCTGAAGCATTCATAATAGGATAACGTAGTTTCAATCCAGCCAGGTCTACGGCTAAGTTTATCTTAGTCAACTCTCCTTGATAGTTCAACAGTCTCAATTGATAAATCTATGGAAGAATAAAAAATGGTTACAATAAACATTATTGAATCAATGATAGGAATTTTTGCTCTAGACGATAATAATAATGTAATACACAATGAATTATACATTAACGATAAAAATTATATTGCTGATTCAATTAGGAAACAATCTATTGGTGAAGTAACTAAAGAAATTTCGAGAATGGTAGATGTATTACTTAAAAAAGGTTATAAATCATTTATAATGACAAATCAATTTTTAGCAGAAAATTTAAGAGATAAATTTAAAATTAATATATTAGTTGAAGAAGGGAGTATTCCCGAAAGGATATTAAAAGAAAATCTCCCGAAAATAGCATTAGATAATAATTTTATTGATAATTTAGATGAATTCAATAATTTTAATAGCGAAATTTCAACAATAATTTCAAGAAACGCTATACAGACTGCTCTTTCTAATAAAGAATCGTTAATTAATCAAACAGTTCAAATTTTAGGAGAAGTAGAGACAATTCTAAATAATTTAGATGGTAGAGTTAGAGAATGGTATAGTATTCATTTTCCAGAGCTAAATAGAATAATTAAAGATCATGAATTATTTGAAAAATTAGTAATAGAAATAGGTAATAAAACAAACATTACAGAAACAAACCTTGATATTTTAAATTTTAATAAAAGAGAAAAAAACAAAATTTTGAAAGCCAGAGATAGATCAATGGGAGCAATCTTTGAGGAAAAAGATATTTTTGAAATTCAAAAACTAGCTAAAAATACATTACAGCTTCATGAATTTCGTTCACAACTTTCTGATTACATCTCAAATTTAATAAAAGAGTTATCTCCAAATGTTTCAGAGCTTGTAGGGTCAGTTTTAGCAGCAAAACTAATTGAAAAAGCAGGTAGTTTAAAAAAACTAGCTATGATGCCAGCTAGCCGAATACAAGTAATTGGTGCTGAAAAAGCATTATATCGTGCAATTAAAACAAAAACTAAACCACCTAAACACGGATTAATTTTTCAACATCAATATGTAAATGGAGCCCCAAAAAAACTAAGAGGTATAAGAGCACGTCATTTAGCAGCTAAAATTGCTATTGCTGCTAGAGCTGATGCATTCACGGGTAATTATATTGCACCAGAATTGAAAAAAGAATTAGATGATGCAGCAACATGGTATGATGAAACAAAATAATTTTAATATTTTTAGGGATACACATTCTAAAGATTTACATACTGGTAGCTCATGAGTTTATTCAGAAAAAGTGAGTATAGTTGTCTACACTATCTGAAGCATTGCAGGAGAAGTTTGGTAGAAAAGACTGTCCATTTATATTTGATTGCGATGTTCAAGTCACGAAAGACTTTTTCTCAAGAGTTTGTAAAACTCCAGCTTATATTAATTGCCACCATTTTGCGAAAAGAGTTGGCGAATTACAGTGTCCATTAGTTTGGCTCCAAAAAATTGCGATTGATCAAGCTAGAATGACCGAACAGAACATTGAAACTTCAAAGGTTCACCCGGAGTAACGCATATTTGATTAAAGAAGTAATCCATGAAGTATTTCCTGGAATTTTTAAGATTCATATAAAAGGTGAAGTATTTCTAGCTACTTTGAATCTTACGAGGGGTAGAAAAGTCTATAATGAGCAACTTTTTGAAATCGAAGGAAAAGAATATAGATCATGGAATCCAACACGAAGTAAATTAGGGGCAGCAATAATTAAAGGTTTAAAAACAATCCCAATAAAACCCAAAACTACAGTATTATATTTGGGAGTAGCATCGGGTACAACATGTAGTCATATTTCAGATATTGTTAATGAAACAGGTCACATATGGGGAGTTGATTTTAGTGAAAGACCAATACGAGATTTAATAGAAAATGTAACAAGATATCGAAAAAATATTACACCTCTTTTAAACGATGCTAGGCAACCACGAAGTTATTCAATACAAGTACCAATGGTCGACACAATTTATGCAGATGTTGCTCAACCTGATCAAGCTTTAATAGTAATTAAAAATGCTAAATTATTTCTTAAAAAAAGTGGATCTATCATTTTAGTAATTAAATCAAGAAGTGTTGATGTTTCCAAAAATCCTAATGAAATTTATGCTTCACAAATACAAATATTAAAAGATGCGGGGTTTAGTATTAAAGAAGTAATTGATTTAGATCCTTATGAAAAGGATCATGCATTAGTTTTAGCTAAGTTTTCATAATCTTTAATTATTTTTTTAACAGGCATCCAAGAACTTCGTACATGACAAGGAATATAATTATATTTAAAGTACCAATTCTTTAACCAATTAATAGTTTTTGGATCACTTGGATAACCAGAATTAAAATCACCATATATTTTTTTAATATCTGTTATTATTGAATCGCGTCTCACTTTTGCTAATATTGAAGCTGCACCAACTATTACATAATTATTATCTGCTTTATGTTCACAAATTAATTTTGGTTTATTAGGTAAAACATTCATGATATCATTAGCAAATCTTAATGCATTTACATCAGCAGCATCAACATAAGCTTCATAAGGATTTAATTCAGAAATAATCCTAGCCATTCCCATTGCTTCTAAATAATTTAATTTTCTTAATTTTTGATTCCTATTTACAATAATATCAATAAATTTTGGTTCGATAGAGAAATATTTTACAGTTTTAGCAATTTTTAAGATATCTGTTGCTAATTCATTCCTTTTTTTTGGTGAAATTTTTTTTGAGTCTTTGACACCAAGGCTTAATAATTTTTGTATATCTTTTTTTTCAATTGTTAATCCAGCAATGATTAATGGTCCAATTAAACATCCTCTACCTGCTTCATCAATCCCTGCTAGAATCACCGAACCACCATTAATCATTAGATTTCATTGGGTTATCTTAAAAGTTCCTTATAAATTTCTATTTGTTCTACAATAGTTTTCTTAATATTAAATTTATCAATTATGGTTGATCTTGCTTTAGTTCCTATTTTTTTATTTTCTACTGCTTTTAATATTTTATTTGACAAAGTTAGTATTTCATGTGGTTGAAAGAGATACCCATTAATTTTATCTTGAATAATTTCTTCACAACCACACCCCGTAGCTGCAACAGGAACACATCCTGTTGCCATAGCTTCTTGTAAGCTAAGAGAAAGACCTTCATTAATTGATGTGAGTACATATACATCAATAATTTGAAGAAATTTTTCTGAATTAATAACAGTACCTGTGAAGAGAATGTTTTTTATTTCTAATTTTTCTGCTAATTTTTTTATATAATTTAAATATGGTCCATTGCCTCCTACAACATAATAAAAATCATTTTTTTTACTTAAAATAGATGAAGCCATTATAAAATCATCTATGCATTTTTCAGGTACAATTCTACCTAAAGTACCAATTATAGGCACATTTTCAGGGATACCCAATTTTTGTTTAAGAATCGTTTTTTTAGCTAATGGTCTAAAACGGTTTGTATCAATTCCCAAGGGCAGTATAATGTTTCTTTTACTTCCATTTATTTGTGCCAATTTATTTATATATTCAGAAACTGAAATTACTAAATCACAGTTAGATAAGGTATATCTAAGAAAGGGTCTTAATAGTGGATATTTTAAAGGAAGAGTACAATCACTTCCATGGCAAGTTATTACTTTTGGAACCATGTTTCTTGTTAAAACTGAAATAAAACCGAGGGGAATAGCAATGTGACAATGTATTAAATCTACATTTCTTGTTGCCATTTTTATATATGAAGACAACAAATATGGAGGGAGTTGGAGTAAATAAGGAATAGGAGCTCCTTTCATTGTTTGATCAGAAAGCATTTCATAATCTTGAAAAGGTAGATATTTAAAACGTTCAATTGGATAAAGGCTAGTATATTCAGTTGAAGATTTGCTTCTAGGAGTTAATACCTGTATTTCGATTCCTAAATTAAACAGAGATTGACATTGATCATAGATAAATCGACCATGAAAATCTCCTAAAAATCGAGGAAAGGACGGAGTAACAATAAGTACTCGCAATAGTAATCTTTTATATTTATGTATATGTATAATATATTTTTATGGATTTAAAAATCTGTTTTATAACAACAGAATTTTTTGGGTGGGAAAAATTTGGTGGAATAGGTAGTGCCACTAAATCAATTTGTGAAGGATTAGAAAAAAAAGGCGTTAAAGTTTCAGTAGTTATGCCAAGATCTAAAGGTCAAAAACCTCTTGAAAAGATCAATGGAGTAGAAATTTATAGTCATCCTTTAAGGAATTATCTTTTTTATCAAAATTTATTTAAAAAAATTAACGCAGATATCTATCACTCTGAAGAGCCTAGCTTAGGAACGATTATTTCTAATAAAACACTCCCTAATTCAATACATATTGCTACATGCCAAAATCCAAAAAATAAAGAAGATTGGAAATTAACTATTAAATATTATAAATTTCAGCGTAAAATATACAATATCTTATTAGATAAATGGGTTAATAAAAACATAAAAAAACTAAATATGGTATATTGCCAAACAAAATATATTATACCAAAGTCACGTAAACTATACGGTTTAAATTACAATCCATTGGTTTTACCGAATCCAGTAAATATCAAAAAAACATTTATTAAAAAAGCTGAAAATCCAACAGTATGTTTTTTAGGAAGATTTGATAAAGAAAAACAACCCGAAATATTTTTCAAATTAGCAGAAAAAAATGAAAAAATTAATTTCATTGCTTTAGGCAAGGCTCATGATCATAAATATGATAAAAAAATTCGTGAACAGTTTAAATCTATTAAAAATTTAAAAATGCCAGGTTTAGTTATAGGTTTTGAAAAAGAAAAAATACTTGATAGTTCATGGATTTTGATTAATACTAGCGTTCATGAATGCTTACCCATATCGTTTTTAGAAGCTTCTGCTCATAAATGTGCAATTTTAAGTCCAAATGATCCTGAAGGATTTTCATCAAATTTCGGATTTAAAGTAAATAACAATAATTATTCAGACGGTTTACAATATTTAATAAAAAATAATAATTGGAGAAATTTAGCAGACAAAGGATATAATTATGTATTAAATAATCATGAAATAAACAAAGTAATTCAATTACATATTAAAGAATATAATCGATTACTCAAAATGTAATAAGTTATTTTAATTTTAGAAAATGACATAGGGAGAAATCATACAATTGGTAAAAATAAAACTTATTTTTTTATCGAATTGCATTTTAATTATATTTCTGTTAACTAATAAAAATTAAAACAGAAATGATTAAAAATAGTCAATATTTAGTTTTAATTTAGATTATATAAATTGTTAATAAA
>JAFGHP010000082.1 GCA_016930055.1 Candidatus Bathyarchaeota archaeon
GCCATATAAACACCTACATCCGTAAATCCCATTAATAATGCAACAATTAATAAAAATCCACCAGGGAAAACCATTGAAACACCTAATTTTCTTTCAGGTAAACCCTTTTTTAATATTGTTTTAAGATCATTAGTCATTATAGAAGGAAAAGCAGATGCAGTTGCATATATTAAAGGTAGTGTTATTAAAAGTACAAAGGGTAGCATAGTTACAAACCAGAAAACGGTTAGTCCAATGGACATTATTATTAAAGCTTCTAATGGAAGAGATACGTATTAATTTTGGTAAAGAAGTTTATATGCAAAAACATAAAGAATAGAAACAATTGCATTAGCTAAAAATAATCCTGCATTAATTATAATAATAAATCTATCCCAACTAAATTTTTTCCAAAGCAATTTTCCCATAAAATAAAACCCAATAAAGTTACCCGGTACTGCTGCAATTAAGCTACCGGGATATAAGTATCCATGTTTAATAGAATCAGCTAATAGAGTTCCAAAAGCTGCTCCAATTCCTGCTGGTAAAGGACCAAAAATTATAGCAAAATAGGCAGGTATTACAACCGCGGGTCTAAATTGACCTACTCCCCATGGAGAGGGAATATAAGCAGTTAAGTAAGAGCCTACAGCATAAAGTGCTGCACAAATCACTGTGACCATTATTTTTACAGATGCTCTTTCACTATTCATGATATCACTATCATATGTTAATAATTTTGTTTTACTTTTATAGTGATTAATATTTTGGTGATTAATGAAAAATTATTTTAAAAAGTATAGTAATTTATTTTTTTTAACCCATATTTTTTAATGTAGTTAAATATACCTTAAATCATGTTAAAAGAGAGAATTCCTACACCTGAGGAACATTTTGGTTTTAATATTGGTGATGATAGGAAACTTGCTGATTGGTCTGAAATAGTTGAATATTTTTGGGAAGTTTCAAAAAAAACTGATAAGATTATAGTTGAAGAGCTTGGTAAAACAACAGAAGGAAATCCGTTTATATTAGCAACTATTTCTTCCTCAAAAAACTTAAAAAATCTTGAAAAAATAAGAAAAATACAGTTACAATTACTAGATCCAGAAAAGCTATCAGATAATGAAGCTGAAAAACTAATAATTGAAGGAAAAACTATAGTCATTATTAGTTGTAGCATTCACTCAACCGAAGTTGGTGGAAGCCAAATGAGTGTTAATCTTCTCCATCATCTAATCTCTAGCGAAGATTCTAAAGTTAAAGAAATTTTAGATAATGTAATTCTACTTCTAGTTCCGTCTTTAAATCCCGATGGAAACAGAATTGTGTGTGAATGGTATAAAAAATATTTAAACACCCCCTATGAGGGGACCAGTCCACCATGGTTATACCACAAATATGCTGGTCACGACAATAATCGAGATTGGTTCATGTTTGTTCTTCCAGAAACCAAAATAGCTGTTGAAAAGATCCATAATAGATGGCATCCTCAAATAGTATATGATTTACATCAGATGGGGAAAAAAGGTCCAAGACTCTATGTTCCTCCTTACAAAGATCCTATTGATCCAAATGTTGATCCTATTCTAGTTTCTGGTATCAATTTTATGGGAATAAACATGGCGCATGCCCTTACTATTGCAGGTAAGGGTGGAGTAACAATCGCATGGGGATTTGATGCTTGGACACCTGCTAGAGCATATCAACATTACCATGGTGGAATCAGAATATTAAGCGAAGCAGCAAGTTGTGATATAGCTACTCCAATTGAAGTAAAAGAATCAGAAATAGAAAATGAACGTGGATTTAAAGGAAGAGAAGCAAGATGGACTCATCCCCTACCATGGAAAGGAGGTAAATGGAGTCTTAAAGACATTGTTGAATACGAGTTTATTGCAGCAATGGCACTTTTAGATAATGCTGCTAAATTTAGAGAAAGATGGGTAAGAGGAAGCTATGAAATTGGTAAAAGAAGCCTTAAAATAACGAATAATCAAACAACATTCATAATTCCAAAAGAACAGACTGATCCAGTAACAACCATTGAGTTATTAAATGTACTAAAAATGGGAGATGTAAGACTTTATAAAACTAATGAACCCTTAACAATGGATGGTAGAACTTATTCTGACGGAACCATCATTGTTCCAACAAATCAACCTTATGGTAGATTTGCTAAAACCATGCTTGAAAAACAAAACTACCCTGACTTACGTATAAATCCTACAGACGCACCAGAGATACCCTATGATGTAACTGCTCATACTTTAGGTTTGAATATGGGAGTAATTGTGGATCAAACCACAAATAAAATAAACTGTTCTTTGGAATTGGTAAAAGAAATCCATGTAAAAAAAGGTTTACTTTTTGAAGAGGGAAAACCATATTATATTTTTAATTCAGAAATTAATGCATCAACAAAAGTTACAAATCTACTTCTAAGAAAAGGTTACACTGTTCATAGAATTTGTGAATGGGAAGAAATTAATGGCACCATCTTTAAACCTGGATCATTTGTTGTAGAAGAAAAGGAAGGATTAGAAAAATTACTCAGAGAATTTACAGAAAACGGGATAAATTTCTATGGGATTGAAGAATTACCTGAGATAGCTTTCACTATTAATGATCCAAAAATTGGAATCTATAAGAGTTGGAGTGGAAATGCAGATGAAGGATGGCTAAGATTGGTTCTTGAAGAATATAAATACGAATACAAATCATTGTCTCCACAAGATATTAGGAATGGTAATTTAATAACTAAATTTGATGTAATAATTTTCCCCGACCAAGTAAGAGACTCCATTGTAGAGGGAATGAAAGCTCAAAGAGGTGCAGAACCATCAAAATATGAACCAAAATACAGGATAGGCTTAGGAGAAGAGGGAATAAGAGCGATTCAAGAATTTTTAAACGAAGGAGGATCGGTAATCACTTTAAATAAGTCATCAATTTTTGCGATAAAGGATCTATTAGCTCCAGTTGAAAATGCATTAGAAGGATTAAAAGAACAGGAATTTTACTGCCCCGGTAGCATTTTAAAAGTTAATGTTGATGAGAGTCATCCTGTAGGTTATGGGTACAGTAGAGAAGCCTCTGTTATGTTTGTAAATGGAGTTGCTTTTAATATGAAAGATGAGGGTTACGCTGTTGTAAAGTATCCAGAAGCAGATCCACTGCAAAGTGGATGGATTTTAGGTGAGAAAAAAATTAGAGGAAAAGCTGCAATAGTTGATATAAACGCAGGTAATGGTTACATGGTTTTATTTGGATTTAGCCCACATTTCCGTTATCAGACTAGAGGAACACTAAAAATGTTGTTTAATGCAATATATTATTGTGCTTCTTAATCCCTGTGAGGCTTTTTTAAATATTTTTTTATTTAAAAATGGAATTTTAATGCAATTATAGTTGTTTTTATAATTAAGTATAAAGATTTTCTAAAAGATTTGAATAATCAAGATCTTCTTTAGTGACATTAAAATATTGGATTGAACTTAAAACTTCATTAATGCTTGAAAAACCAGCTATTGTAGCACTAACCCCGGGTTGATCAAGAACATAAGATAAACATTTTAATGGTGTAGCATTTAAAGGAATTTTGAAAGTTTGTGATCTACCACCAGTTTGATAAGCCGCAACCCTAACTTTTTTTCCGTACTGTAAAAGTTTTCCTCCAGCAAAAGGTTTCATGGCTATTACTCCAATGTTATAGTCTCTGCAAATTTCAAGAGCTTCATCACGCCCTGACATGTTATGATTAGCTAAATTTATTTGGTAAGTTATTACATCAATTTCCCCAGATTCAACTGCAAGTTTAACTACTTCAGATGAATGGGTACTAATACCTACAGCTTTAGCTTTTTTATTATCTTTCAGATCTAAAGATAAATCAAGCAATCCATTCTTAATTACTTCTTTCCAAGTTTTTACATTTTTTATATAATGTAAATTTACTATGTCAATATTTTTCCTTTTTAAATCCATTAAAGTATTATTAAAATAATTTTCGCATTCTTCGCTTTTCCTAGAACATACGTATTTTCCATCAATTACTCCTGAACCCAAATGGATTTGAAACTTAACATCTTTATCTTTGGTTACTTCAGCTATGCCAGATGTTATTTCAGGTAAAGCCCAAACCATGTCAATAAAATTAATGTTATACATTAAAGATGTTTTAACAATTGATGAAATTAAATTAATATCTAAACCTTTTAAGTGTTCAACTCCTAAGCCAATTACACTAGTTACTATACCTGATCTACCAAGAGTACGATATAACATAATAAAACCAATTTAATAAAGTAGGTTTAAGTTTAAAAAAATTAAGTATCATCCATAACTGTTATTCTTCAATTATCTCTACATTTGCTCGATGTACAGTAACTTTGTTACCATCTAAGAGTTTGATTACAAGAACTCGTACAAGGCTTTCGGATTCTAATGGTTGAAGCTCAACAGGAAACTATCAACAATCCCAATAAGCCCAAAATAAGGTTGACGAATAATTCTTACATGAGTATCAGGAACCATCCCCGACTCTAATCCACCTCCGTTTTCCAGAATAATTTCTTGACGAGGAGGAACAATATGGTGGCAAAGATTTTTAGTCATTCATTAGGTTCTTCTTCCGTATTTTTATTTATATTTTCATCTTTTTGCAGTTCTTCCGATTGTGGTATTGAGTCCTCTTCATCTAAAGGTTCTTTAATTTCAGTTTCTTTTCTCGATTCTTGTTTATTTTTTTCTCTTTGATAAAAATAAACACCAATATAACCTCCTACAGAATAAGATACTAATAATATAACTACAAAAATGGGACCTTTAATAATAAATAAATTGTATTGAACAAACATAGTTGTTAACCAAGAAATTATTGAAGATATTAAACCGACCTTATAATAATCATTAGTTGCTTTATTACAGACTAAATAAGACGCTGCTACCCCACCCATCACATAAATTATAAAGGAAAGATAATCAAGGATAGGTAGATAGAATGTTGCATAATTCCATAAGAATGGAAAAGAATTCGCAATTATTCCAGCGGTTAGATAATCGAGAAGATTAAGAGTTTTTTCTTCTTTCAATTAAATCATCCTTCTTATGTTTAAGTAGATAAGAACTAGTTAGAGCTATATTATTTCTTTTATGCAAAAAGATACGGGATGTATATGATGAAGACGAAAACATTAGCATTAAGTACTATTTTAGCTGCACTCTATGCTGCTTGTAGTTTTCTTCCAGGGTTTCCAGTAATTGGTGTTTCAGGATCAAAGATCGATATAGTAAGAGCCTTTGATATATTCTATGGGATTATTTTAGGTCCATTTTATGGACCATTGGCTGCTTTTTTGGGTAGTTTTACTGGTAAATTTTTGTCTGGTGGTGGATTTAGTATTTTTCTTACACCTCTAGCGCCCATCACTGCTTTTGTAGCAGCTGGATTGTATCATGAAAAAATTTTTGGGATTAAAGGTTGGATCCTATCCAGCAGTATATCGACAATATTGATAATTGGCTGGTTTTTCACAGAAGTTGGTAGAGGAGCTCCCTTTTATCCAATACCTCATATTATTGGATTAATAATGATGATTTTATTTAAAAATAGAAATTTGATGCTGTTTAATTCAAACAAGAGTGAAATGATCCCTTCAGCTATTTACATTAGTTTATCATCAACTTTGACAGGTCACATGTTGGGTAATTTAATCTTTCTAGCCTTTTTTGATACAACATCGACTTTTTTTATGGGTCTTTTACCTATTTCTATAATCGAAAGATCTGTTATCACAATAATTACAACAATTTTGATTGTCAGTAGTTTAAGAACAATATATAAACTGTATCCTGAATTAGTTAATAATTAACTTGAAAATTATTTTTTAATATAATTTCTCTGGCTTCTCCTACTAGGAAAAGTGATCCTGTTATTAGAATAAGATCATTCTTTTGAGCTATATGAACAGCTTTGTTAAATGCTATTGTAAAATCTTGTGAAATTTCTGCATTTTTACCTACTCTCCTAAATTCCTTAGCGATAATTTGAGGATCAGTTGATCTACTCTTAACCCTATGATTTGTTGCTATAATAAAATCAGAATATTTAGCTAATTCTTCTACCATTTTTGAAATGTTTTTATCAGATGAAATCCCAATTATGAGTATAAGATGTTTATAATCAAAAATTGATAACGATTTTGTTAAGGCTTTAACAGCTGCTTCATCTTTTGCACCATCCAATACAATTAAAGGATGATTCGAAACCACTTCAAGTCTTCCTGGCCATTTAACGTCTTTTATTCCTTCAATAATGGCTGATTCTGAAATATCATACCCATATTTTTTCAAAGATTCAATTGCTGCAATGGCTGTCGCCGCGTTTATCGCTTGATGTTCACCTAAAAGTTTAGTAAATAATTCATAACTTTGTCTTTTTCCATTTACAATAAAATGTAGACCTTCAAAATTTAATTTGATAATTCTATATGTAATGTCTTTACCAACTCTAATAATATTAGAAAATTTTTTATTACTGATATCTTTTAATAATTGAAATATTTCTTTATCTTCTGTTGCGGTCACAACTATACAATTTTCTTTAATTATACCTGCTTTATTAGATGCGATTTCAAGTTTAGTTTCACCAAGAACGTTTGTATGTTCTAAACTTACATTAGTAATTATAGCTATGAGGGGATCAATAACATTGGTTGCATCGAGTAATCCTCCCATACCCGCTTCAATTATTGCGAATTGGGTTTCTTGTTCTGCAAAATAAGTAAATGCCAATGCAGTTAATATCTCAAATTGAGTTGGGTGTCGTGGATTATTTTTAGTTTCCATTTCATTTGCATTTATTTTTATTTTTAAAAGAATTCTTGTTGCATCATCTTCAGAAATTAATTGATTATTAATTTTTATACTCTCTAAAAAAGTAGATAAATGAGGTTTAGTAAATAAACCTACTTTAAAACCAGCTGATATTAAAATTGAAGCTATCATTGCAGCAGTACTACCCTTACCATTTGTTCCAGTGATATGTATCGTCCTTAATTTTTTCTGAGGGTTATTTAGTTTAGATAATAGAACTGTAATTGCTTCAAGCCCTAATTTTGAACCTAATTTATCTGTTTCGTAGTACCAATTACTAATGTTTTCATAATTCATATGATAGAAATAATAGAACTACTTATTATTCTTAATTTTTAAATCGAAAAACGATTTAAAATTTACATATTTAGAAGTATATTTAATTAAGGCAATAAACTAAAGTGTGGATTATATGGATTTACCTGGTGAGACCAAAAATTATTTTGCTGGTGCAGCTGTCGCTTTTAGTATTGTTGTAATAGTTAATCAATTATTAAATTTCTTAATTTCTGGTTATGATGCAAATACAGTTATTTCAATGGAAGTTCATTTAGGAATGGTACAATTAAGTGCACATGTAATTGGAGGATTTTTAGCGGGTTACCTCGTAGCAAAAAAACTTGAATCAGATTATATTCTATCAGGTATAACCGTAGGTCTTTTATCTTATTTATTTGATGCAATATATATCTCATTTTTTGGAAATAATTTCATGCCTGAATTTTGGGCTTTAGGAGGATTCATAATCTCCGGAGCGGGAGGAGCCTATTTAATTAGGAAAAAACAGATAGAATCGGATAAAAAAGAAGATAAATAAAAAGTATAAAATTATTGTTATTCTAAATAGATCAAGATTAATTAATTTTGTAACATTTATGTGATAAAGTATATATCCATGTTATAATTTTCATGTGATATTCGAGTTGAGAAAGGAGTTTATGTCTAAAAAAAAGATAGTTTTAGCTTATTCTGGAGGTTTAGACACTAGTGTTATGCTAAAATGGCTTCAAGAACAATATAAAAGCGATGTAGTTAGTCTCACCATAGATGTAGGTCAAGGTGATGACTTGAAAAAAATTGAGCAAAAAGCATGGGATCTTGGTGTTGTTAATCATTATACTATGGATGTAAGAAAAGAATTTACTGTAGAATATGTTTATCCTGCAATTAAAGCAAATGCTTTATACATGGATACTTATCCCATCAGCAGCAGTCTTAGTAGACCACTAATTGCTAAAAAGATGGTTGAAGTCGCAGAAATTGAAGGAGCATATGCTGTTGCGCATGGTTGTACAGGTAAAGGAAATGATCAAGTTCGCTTTGATGTTACAATTAAAGCATTAAATCCAAATTTGAAGATAATTGCACCAGTGAGAGAATGGAAATTTGACAGAAATTCTGAAATTATTTGGGCTAAAGAACATAATATTCCTGTTCCAGTAACAATAGATTCACCTTATAGTATAGATCAAAACCTTTGGGGAAGAAGTATTGAAGGCGGTATTTTAGAGCATCCTGAAGAAATAGCTCCAAAAGAGATTTGGGAGTGGACAAATCATATCGAAGACACTCCTAAGGAACCCGAATATGTTACAATTGGATTTGAAAAAGGGGTTCCAACAAGTATTGATGCAGTAGAGATGGATCCAGTTAGTATTTTAGAAAAAATAAATAGTCTTGCTGGAAAACATGGAATTGGACGTTGCGAACACATGGAGGATCGCACTGTAGGTCTGAAAAGTAGAGAAATCTATGAAGTTCCTGCAGCAGAAACTATTTTAGCAGCACATAAGGATCTGGAAAAAATGGTTTTAACCGTACACCAAATGTTGATGAAAAGAGAAATAGATCATAAATGGACTACACTCGTCTATCAAGGTCTATGGGTTGATCCCCTAAAAAAGGATCTTGAAGCTTTCATAAATAGTACCCAAGAAAACGTAACAGGGTGGGTTACAATGAAACTTCATAAAGGTAGTGCAAAACCAGTTAAACGTGGAAGTGAATATAGCTTATATGATTATAACTTGACAAGCTTTGACGTAAATATTAAATATGATCAACATGACGCAATTGGTTTCATTGCATTATGGGGTTTACCAAGTGTAACAAGTTGGAATCTCAAAAGAAAAATAATTGAGCAAAAAGACATAGAGCAAGTACAAAAAGTTACAACACCTCAAAAAAACAAATAAAACCATATCTTAAAACTTTTTAAAATTAATTAACCTAAATAAAGGCTTAATTTAAATAATTAACTAAGTGAAACTAAAAATTTATAATATATTAATATCCTACCAAAATGCATTTAGATTAATATAATAAATAAATATGAGGTATATACATGCCAAAATCTTTAGGCATGAAGATTAATTCAACAAGTAAAGAGAACCTTATAACCATTAATAATGATTACGTTACTCAACAAATTGAATATTTTAGTAACCTATGTCGCCCCTCTAAAGTGACCATATTAAATGAGAAATCTGAAGATCTTGAATATGTTCGTAAATTAGCTATCTCAACAGGTGAAGAAAAAAATCTGAAAATTAAAGGACATACTGTTCATTTTGATGGATATAATGATTTAGCCAGAGACAAAAAATCCACAAAAGCACTGATGCCTCCAAAAATGAAGTTAAGCAAAAACATAAATGTAGTAGATAGAGATGAGGGATTAAAAGAAATTTTACAATTATTTGAAGGTTCTATGGAAGGCAAAGAGATGTTAGTTAAATTTTATTGTCTAGGACCAACAAATAGTAAATTTAGTTTAGGTGCTTTACAAATTTCAGATTCACCTTATGTGATTCATTGTGAAGACATTTTATATAGACAAGGTTATGAGCATTTTCAATTTCTAAAAGAATCGAATAAATTTTTTACTTTTATACATTCAGCAGGTGAATTAAATGAATTTAATGTTAGCAAGAATACTGACAAAAGAAGGATCTATATCGATTTAATTGATGGCAAGGTTTATAGTGTTAATAATCAATACGCGGGCAATAGTGTTGGTTTAAAAAAATTAGCATTACGTCTAGCAATATACAAAGCGAATAATGAAAATTGGCTAGCAGAACATATGTTAATAACCGGGATAAAGTCTTTGAAAAATGAAAGAATAACTTATTTTACTGGCGCTTATCCATCAGCATGTGGAAAAACTAGTACTGCAATGATCCCTGGACATACTATTGTTGGTGATGACATTGCATATTTAAAAGTTGATACTACAGGTAATTGTAGAGCAGTTAACATAGAATGTGGAATTTTTGGAATAATTCAGGATGTAAACCCAATCGACGATCCATTAATATACAAAGCTTTGACGACTCCACGTGAATTAATTTTTAGTAATGTGCTCATAAATAATGGTAAACCCTATTGGTTAGGAATGGGAAATGAGGAAATACCTAACAATGGAACAAATTTTTTTGGTGAATGGTATAAAGGATTAAAAGATAAAGACGGAAAAGAAATCCCTTATGCACATAGTAATGCAAGATACACAATGAGATTAAATGAACTTGAAAACGTTGATCCTAATTTCAATGATCCGAATGGTCTATTGATTAAGGGAATATTTTATGGTGGAAGAGACAGTGACACAAATGTACCAATATCTGAAGCAGTAAATTGGGAGCATGGTGTATATATCGGAGCCACACTTGAATCAGAAACTACAAGTGCAATAATTGGTAAAATAGGCATAAGAAATAGTGATCCTATGGCGAACATGGATTTTTTAGTAGTCCCCCTAGGTCAATATTTAACTAATCATATTAATTTTGGAAAAAAAATGATAAATCCACCAAAAGTTTATTCGACGAACTACTTTTTAAAAAATAATGGGAAGTACACGAATAGTAAATTAGATAAAAAAGTTTGGGTTTTATGGGCAGAAGGAAGAGTGTTTAATGAATATGACGTAATAAAGACCCCTATTGGCAATATTCCATTATATCCAGATTTAGAAATGTTATTTGATAAAGTCTTCAATAAAAAATATCATGAAGACGATTATATTTTACAGTTTAGTATTAGAATAGACAAATATCTAGAAAAAATTCAGAGAATGGAAAAATTATTTGAAAATGAAGAAAAAATGCCAAAAGTTTTTTGGGAGATCCTGAATCAACAAAAAAGCCAATTGTCTGAATTAAAAATTCAAACAGGAAGAGAAATGCTTCCACCAACATATTTTCAATAATATAAATATAGAAAACCATTAAACACTCTGCATCCTTTATTTTGTTGATAGGTTTTGCTAAACTACGAAGAAAAAACTAAAAAAAGTAAAGCCCTCTACGAGAGAGCACAGCATGTTCTTCCGGGAGGTGTAACCTATAGTATTAGAGCAATCCCTCCGTATCCCTTTTATGTAAAAAAAGCTGAAGGTGTCAAACTATTAGATGTTGATAATAATGTTTATACCGACTATTGGGTGGGTCATGGTGCGCTCATACTTGGACACAGTCCTAAAAGAATTGTAGAAAGAGTGAAAAAGCAATTACCTTTAGGAACCCATTATGGTTTTTCACACGAATTAGAAATTGAACTTGCAGAAAAAATATGCACTATGGTACCATCAGCTGAAATGGTTAGGTATACTAGTAGTGGTACAGAAGCAAACCTGTATACAGTACGATTAGCTCGTACTTATACCGGAAGAAAAAAAATTATTAAAATGGAAGGAGGATGGCATGGAGCTTATGATCCTCTTCATAAAGCTGTGAATTACCCTTTTACAAATTTGGAATCAGCAGGTATTGATCCCAAAGTCTTAGAGAGTACAATTACAATACCTTTCAATAATCTTGAAGCAGCAAAAAAAACTCTTTCTGATAAAGATATAGCAGCTTTAATTGTTGAACCAGTTCAGGGTGTAGCAGGCTTCGTCATGCCTGAACCAGAATATCTTTTAGGATTAAAAGAACTATGTAATATTAATGGCACATTATTAGTGTTTGATGAAGTCATTACAGGTTTTAGATTAGCTCCTGGAGGAGCTCAAGAATTTTTCAATGTTAAACCAGATATTACAGTCCTTGGAAAAATCGTGGGAGGCGGGTTCCCAATTGGAGCTATGGTGGGTAGACGTGATATTTTTGAAAGAATAGACCACACAAAATACCCTTTATCAGATCAACGTTCAGCACAAGGAGGCACATTCACTGGAAACCCAATAAGCATGGTTGCAGGCTCAGAAACATTAGATATTCTTAAAGGTGGAAGAATACACAAAAAAATTTCTAAAATTGGTGATAAAATAAGGAACGGTTTAGAAGATATTATATCGAGAAATAAAATACCAGCCACAGTAACTGGTGTTACTACTATTTTTGCTATTCACTTTACTAATAAAAAACCTTTAAACGCTTTAGAATCAGCTCAAACAGACATGAAAACTACGAAAGCATTCTTTAGCAACATGCTTGAAAATGGCATAGCTTACTTAAGTCCAACTAACTGTCATGCCATGTTAGCAGAGCCTCATACAGAAGAAGATGCGGAAAAGTTCCTTAAAGTTTCAGAAGAGTTCTTCAAAAAATACGAACCAAAATAATTTTTCTTAAATTACTAAAAAAATTTTTTAACAAATTGATAAAATATAGATTAGATTCAAATTAGAGGAAATAATGGTTAAGTGTAATTCAATTGAGTAAAGAGTTTTTTTTAGAAAGATATTCTCAGATGGGTCATAATTTGACCGGAAAGGAAAAAACGCAACAATCACTCAGAGTTAATTCTTTAAAAACGACATTACTTGATATCAAAAAAGAATTCATTAAGAAAGGAGCCAGATTTGAGAAAATACAGTGGTTAAAAGACGGATTTTGTATTAATGAAGTCAATTTTAGTCTTGGTTCAACAATAGAATATTTGTTGGGACACTATTCAATTCAAGAAGCAGCTTCACAATTACCCGTTGAAGTCATGTCACCGAAACCATATGAAAAAATTTTAGATATGTGTGCTGCGCCAGGAGGTAAAACTTCACAAATTGCAGCATGGATGAAAAATAAAGGAGTAATTGTAGCAATTGATTCAAATAGAAAAAGACTATATTCTCTTGAAAATCATTTAGAAAGGTGCGGTGTAAAAAATTCTATTGTATATTGGGGTGATTCTTCTGAATTTAATTTTGGTAATGATAAATTTGATAGAATTTTATTAGATGCTCCTTGTTCAGGTAACTATGTTACAGATCCTAAATGGTTTAAAAAACGAAAATTAGATGACATTAAAAAAAATTCTGAAAATCAAAAAAAATTACTTAAAGCAGCTATTAACAATATTAAACAAAGTGGGGTTATTATCTATACGACCTGTAGTCTTGAACCTGAAGAGAATGAATTTAATATTCAATGGCTTCTTGAAAATTATCCCGTAAAACTCGAATTATTTGAAGGTCCTGGGTCTTCTGGATTAATAGAAATTTTTGGAAACAAACTTAATAAAGAATTAACAAAAACAATGAGATTTTGGCCAGAATTAACCAATACTCAAGGCTTCTATATTGCTAAGGTGGTAAAAAAATGAAAGAATTACTAGATTTTTTAAATGATATTGGATCAAAAATAATACTCGATGAATCTGAAATAGTTAACATTAATAATAAATGTTTCAAAATTAATAATGAAATAAAATCCTTAATCATAAACCGAAGTAGATTAGTTTACATTGGTAGTTTTTTAGGTAAATCCAAGAAAAAATGGGTACCAAGCACAATATTATTAGAAGAAATGTCTAAGGAAATTGAAACAAACAAAATTTGGATAGATGATGAAGCAGCTTGGTTATTTGTATGTGGTAGAGACATATTTTTAGATAAAATTCTTAATTTATCAACAGAACTGAAGGAAGGCATAAAATATCTCGTTATGAATAACGAAAAGTGTTTAGGTATTGTTACTGTTGAATCTCAAAATAATAAATTAATTTTATCAAATAACTTTGATATTGGAGACTTTCTTCGTAGAGAAAAAAATATTTAAAAATAGTTTATCTATTTTATTCCAAGATATTTTGAAATATTTGCTTTGGGATCAAATTTTATTTGTATAGTATCATCTTTTGAACTAAGGATAGTAGTAACTCCTGGTCCATGCCCTGCTTGATAACTCCAACCATGAATTACTATACCAATCGTTACTGCACCTTTATAGTATCCACGACCATACCAATTCAATTGATCTCTTAAACAGACAACATCGCCAAACCTAATGTTCTTCAGATTAAATTCATCATATACTTCGGGGCAAGTTGTCTGAATATCATAATCTATAGTAACAGGCCACATTCCATAACCTGATCCCATAATATAACACGGATACTCGCTGGCAACAGGGACAACAAGTTTACCTTTCTTTTCTTCTATACTAAGTTTTTCAAGAAGTAGAGGATCGATTTTGTTTACATGTACAGACTCTTCAAATCCAAGAATCTTTAAACCAACTCCCCATGCCTTAATCTTTAGTCGGTCTCCAGGTACTATTTTTTCTTGGTCTTCAGGTTTAAACCAAACCATGAAATGTCCATGTTTTCCAGTTATGTAGCCTTTTGCGCCTTTTGCATCACCAGATACTATTGTAACGTCATTTCCTATGCATCCTGCTACTCCAAGTGCATTTGCTTCATTAGGATCTTTGTTTTGTATACTTAAACCGCATTCAGTATGCTCTTCATCAGCCCATCCTGTTGTTAGATCACCTACCGTTACATTGTACTTTACACCACTCATACCGATACCTAATCTAGGTATACCATTAAAATCTGCTCTGTAATCTCTACTTGCGGAAGGATGGTTTACTTCAGCCATAACAGCCATTTTAATTAGTTTATCTTTGTTAGTTTTTATCATATGTATCACCTCAACTCCAAGAATTTTACTAAATTTGCATCAGGTTCAACTCTAGTTTTTATGAATCCTTTTTTAGAGGCAGCAATAGCCATAACACTTGGTCCCTGCCCTGCAACTTCGCTTCCACCGGTAGTAATAATTCCAATTGTAATCGCGCCTCTGTAGTATCCTTTCCCATAATGCATTAATGCATCTTTAATAGCAATAAGATCACCAAATCTAAGATTTTTAATACCTAAATCTTCGACTAAGTGAGGAGGATTACTCTGAATACACCAGCCACCAGTTTCAGGGCTTGAACCACCAACACCGATACCCATTGCATGAATTGGAATAATTTTAGAGACAGGTAATTCTAAAATACCATCACTTAATTTTGGATTTAAAGATTCAAGTAGCTTTGGTGAAGTATTAAAAAGACGCCCTTCCCATCCCTCAATAGCTAGTCCTACACCTTCACTAACGACTTTAACTCTATCTCCGGTACACATTTTTTCAAGACTCTCAGTTGGGAACCATGATTGTAGATGCGAACTAGTAACACCTATACCCCCTTTTCCAGTTATAATTCCTATACTTCCTTTGCCGTCTCCAGAAATGATAGTTACCTTATTTGCTACATTACTTAATTTTAGAAATGCAATACTTGTTCCGGATGTACTTCTTGGAGTGCTTGGACCATCATCTAATCCCATAAGAGAAACTCCGGGTTCTAAATATTCTGATTCAGGCCAACCCAGACAGGGATCACCAATTTTAATATTATATTTTATACCCCCCGGACCCAATCCTAATTTAGCTCTCCCATCCCAAGTTGTTACATATCCACCACGTGGATCACTTGACGAAAGACTTGGGGGTGCAATTTTTCCTATTAGAACTTGTTTCATAAGAGTATCTTTGTTAGTTTTAATATCCATATCAAAACCTCAAATTAAATAAGTCTTCAATAATAAATAATATTCTAATAAAATATAGCTAGAAAATTTTATAAAAAAATATTTTTTTTACATAATACCTTTAAGTAACCCTAATCAAATCAAGATAATGGAAATTAAAAGATTAATTAAATAAAAATTTTAGGAAAACGCAATATGAGTAACCAAAAAGTAGCATCAGTAGCAGTAATTGGTGGCCTAGTCATTTTCATTACAAAAATATTAGCATACCTTTTTTCAGGTTCCATCGCTTTACTGTCTGACGCGCTAGAAAGTATAAGTAATATTTTAGCTTCCTTGCTCATGTTTTTAAGTCTAAGAATAAGCAGTAAACCAGCTGATGTTGACCATCAATATGGACATCAAAAAATAGAATATGTAAGTGCATCTATTGAAGGTATATTAGTCAGCGTAGCAGGATTAGCAATTGCATATACTGCTATAAATAGAATTTTTACACCTGTTGAACTTGGTATTATAGACTTTGCATTAATAATTAGTTTTAGTGCCACAATCGGTAATGCACTTTTAAGTATGTATTTATCAAAAAACGCAAAAATTAGTGGTAGTTTAGCATTAGAAGGAGATTCTAAACATCTTTTGAGTGATGTTCTAAGTAGTATAGGTGTGTTAGTTGGGCTTATTATAGCAAAATTTACTGGTTGGACAATATTAGATCCACTTTTAGCTTTATTTATCTCTGGGTTAGTTTTAAAAATGGGGATTGAACTTATTGTAAAATCTATTAATGGTTTATTGGATCAAAGTTGTCCAGAAGTGGAGAGTAAAATTAGTGATCTCTTAAATCAACATAAACCCAATTTTGTAGATTATCATAATTTACGTACGAGACGTAGTGGAAATAAAATATATGCAGAATTGCATTTGAGTATAAATGGAGAGACTTCTGTTAAAGAGGCACATGATTTTACTGATCATTTACAAAAAGATTTGGTAAAAGAAATCCCTACACTTGTTATTAATATTCATATTGAACCACCTAACGCTAATATCCATGATTAAAAAAAATTTAAAAAAAGAATTTTAATCTATAATATTATATGAGTATAAAGAATTCTAATTCCTATACCTATTAGAATTAATCCTCCTAATATCTCAGCTCTTTTTCCAAATTTAGAACCTGTTAGACAACCAATTTTTACACCAATAAAAGTGAAAAGAAATGCACTTATGCCAATAACGATTGCAGGAATTAATATAGCAATGTTTTCTAGACTAAAACTTAATCCAATTGCTATGCTATCAATACTAACTGCTAAACTGAACATTAATAGACTATTATTGTTTAGAATTTCATAACTAACCGAATTAATTTCTTTTTTTTCATTAATCGCTGAAAAAATCATTTTTCCACCAACATACAATAAGAGTAGAAATGCAACCCAGTGATCATACTCAGAGATCATGTTAACAAAACTAGAACCAGCAAACCAACCTAAAATAGGCATAAATATATGAAACACTCCGAAACTTGTAGCGATTTTTAAGACTTGTTTTTGGGTTATTGATTTCAAACCAAATCCGGTAATACATGACACACTAAACACATCCATGCTCATACCAATTGCGATCAAGATAAGCGAGATTACGTCTAAATCCAAAGGGCTTCTACCTGAATAATCAAAGGTAAGAAAAAAAAGTTTGGGTTCTTAATTATCTAAAATATAATTAATTACTTATATGAATATTAAAAAAAATTGATAATACTGCTAAAAATTAGAAAAAGGGGAATTTATTTTTTATGTTTTTTAGCACATCGCTCGATTCTATTGCATGCTTCTTCTATTCCATTCATAGGAACTACGAGTGCAAAACGCATATGGCCTTCACTTGTTGGACCATATCCTGAACCAGAAGCAGCACGTAGATTTTCTTCTTCATTTAATAATTTACTAAATTCTGCACTAGATATACCTAAACCACTTATATCAGGGAAAGTATAGAAAGTGCCTTCAGGCATTGGGCAACTTATTCCTGGGATCTCATTCATTCTTTTTACGAAGTGTTTAACTCTTTGATAATATTGATTTTTCATCATTGCCACAAAATCCCATCCTTCTTTCGTTGTAAGAGCCTTAGCTGCTGCATATTGGAAAGGCACAGGCATGCTACATATACCCGTTGGTACAGCACCTACATAACGCATTAGCTCTGGACCACCTAGAATAAAACCTGCACGTAGACCAGTCCAAGCAAAAGTTTTGCTGAAACTCATGAGAACTAATGTTCTCTCTTCCATTCCTTTCATACCGATTAAGCTTTTATGTACATGATTGTCCCATGTAAACTCCACATAAATTTCATCTGCAATTATTATAATATCTTTCTCAATCGATAACTCAGCTAACTGCCTTAATTCATCTTCAGTATATACTGTACCTGCTGGGTTATCTGGATTACAGAATAATAGTGCTTTTGTGTTAGAAGTAACTGCTTTTCTAATATTATCAAAATCAGGTCTAAATATGCCCTTCACTTTCTTAGATGGAGCTTTAACAATTTTTGTACCAAAATAAGAAGCTGGTTGAGAATAACCACCATATGTTGGTTCGGGGAGAATTAATTCGTCACCTGGATTAAATAAAGCACCAAAGGCTCTAAATATTGCTTGGCTCCCACCCGACTCTATAGCTATTTGACCAAAAGGATCTTTAACCTCGTAGCCAAATTTCTTATAGTATTGAGCGATAGCCTGTCTGAATTCTGGGACACCGCTGAATGCATAATGAGTTTTACCCTCCTTCATTGAATCATAAACAGCTTTGTTAATGAATTCAGGTTGATCAAAATCAGGATCACCCGCTCCTAGGTTAATTAAACCAGGACGAGGGGGAACATTCACACGTGTTGCTGAGCCACCACCAAGATGAGATAGCTCTTTCTTAACATATTTACTAACAGACATTTCTACCACGTATCTCTGAAGCAATACATAATAGCTATAAAACGTCTTCGATACTTATTTGAATAAAAAGGAAAGAATAAAGTAAAAAATGAATAAATATTAGCCCAGAAGAGCGTTGAATAATAATTTAAACGAAGCATCGCTTTGTGCTCTAAATTGTGGTGAAAATCCATAAAGCACTACTCTGCCTTTATCCATATTAACTTCAACCATAGCTGCTCGTCGGGATAGTTTTTCTTCACCATTCAGCCATCCACTTTCCATTATTCTTTCTTCAGGATAATTGAGAACAACATGGCTTTTATAGCTGTCTTTTCCTGGTCGGATTTCGAATGCAAGAGGTGAACGGAAAATGATTAATAGATCTTTTTGAACTCCCCAAGCTAATTGATTGTCAGAATCGACATTAACATGAAGTGTTGAACCCGGACAAGTAAATTCTGTTGGTTTAACATCAATCAACATGTTTTTTACTGGTAACTTAAACTCTTCAATTGCGAAGTTACTTGATTCATTAAGTGCGAGAACTGTTCCTCCATCTTTAATAAATTCTTTAACTTTATCAACACCCTCTTTACCAATCCCTGATTTGTAACCATCTGGCCATTTAGAAAAGGTCTGCATGCCTTGGAATCTTTTCTCATAATACTCTTCTATTCCTTCACCTGTTATCATCTGTTTACTATCTGATGGGAAAATTAACACATCGAGTTTGTTAATGAGTTTTCCTTTTTTAATGTCTTTATCGGTAACGGATTTGAAATTAAATCTATATTGTTCAAGTAACCAACGAGTCCAGCCTTCATCCATATTACCTCCATATAAGCGTTGATACATTCCTATTCGTAATAGTTTTGTTGGTTTTTCTGAAATCTCTTCAGATGGAGCAGCTTCAAATATTAAATGATATCTTCTGGCAAGCTTATTTAACTCTACTTTTACCTCAGAGCTACCAATGATGTGCCAAGAACCAATACCATAATTGTTTTCACCCACTTTAACAGGTTTTAGTAAACGGCAAACTTCTATCCCTTTCCTTAAAAGCCTATTAATTGCAGCAAAAGCATCGTTTACATTTGAATCAACTAACCAGCCATTTGGAGCAGACTCAGCTACATCTCCCCTTGGGAATCTAAGAGAAGGCAAAGACTCGAAAGTGCCATCAAAAAAGTTTTGGACTTCATGTATTTTCACTCCCATAAACTCTGGTACAGTATATGCAGCTAAATCATATGGAGTAATTGGTGTTCCATCAGCTCTTTTACTGTAAGGTCCTACACGGTAGAAAGTTCTTTTAAGTAAACTCATCAAATATGGTCTACATGTTTGCGAAGCAAATATGATGTAAGTTCCTCTAGGATAAGTTATACCATCCGCAACAAATTCTCTTTGACTTCTATTAACTTCGACGTTCATGTCCATTAACATTTTAATAAATTTATATGCAGTTAATTCATCGTGTTGTGAAGGTTTTATAACAAAAGCGAAAGGTGGTTCAGTATTCCCTTTTGTAATGCTTCTTGTAGCTTTAATGTACATATTATTTAATATAGTTTCACGGAAACTTGAGACAGCTTGTAATAGTGCTATTGCGGAGGTTTTTTGTTGTTTCACAATATCTCTTAGTGTCCACCATCCTCCAAGCCATGGGTGTGGGAAACCCATTTGAACATGATTCTCGGGACGCCCTCTGCTACTTCCTCGAAGCTGATGTGGATGTACATATAATGGTGTTGCTAGACTAGCACTTGCTGATTCTGTTAGCATTCCACAAATATTATGCCAACAAGGAACATAATTGAAAGTTGGCATGAATTCTCCAGGATAGGTTGCTGCTGATTCTATACCATAGCATCCGTTTTTCTCTAGTAAGACATGCATTAGACCACCATAGAGTTCCTGTTCGGTCCAAATTAATGGGTCTACGTTTTCATCAACTGGGTTAGCAAAAGGCGGAATATAGTATCTAGCACCTGTTGAACCCATGTGATGGAAGTCAATATAAGCTTGAGGATGCCATTCTTTGTACATTATTTGACTCATGTATTTTGATTCAACCATTAGGTTAGTAATTGCATCCCGGTTGTTGTCATGACCAACATATTTATGATAAAGTTTAGGAGTCGAAAGCCCCTCATATTCGGTTCCTAGCCATTTATTATACCAGTCAGTAACAATAATTTGTCCATCGGGATTGAAGCTTGGAAACATTAGTAAAACAGTATTTTTTCTAACTTCTTCATACTCAGGAAGAGTGGCAAACTCATAAGCTAATTCAGGAGCCATCTGTGTGCCCCCAATTTCTGTAGCATGAAGACTCATACTCATAGCTACAACAGTTTTACCTTTAGAGATGATTTCTTTAACTTCTTTTTCTTTCAGATCCTTAGGATGAGCAATATTATAACTCATTTCTCTAATTTTCTCTAAGTTTTTGATATTATCTGATGAAGAGATAATAACAAAAAGAAAGGGGTTACCTTCTGTTGTTTTACCTAATTCGGTAACTTCCACACAAGGAGATTTGGAAAGTAAACCAAAATATTCTACAATTTTATCCCATCGTTCTAGTTTTCGATCTGCTCCCATTTTATGCCCAAAAAACTCTTCAGGTGAAATAATATATGATGACATGGATATTGAATAACGAATTCATTTAAAAAATCATCCATAAAAAAACGTTTTTTTTAAAGATTTTTAAGCTAATAAATAGGATATTGATAGAAAACAGCAATACAGAGTTTTTTTAAATAATTTAAATAATTTTAGTGATAGTGAATTATTTTAAAAAACCTATAACTATAATATAATCCATGAAATATTCGGAAAGGGTTAAACGGTTAGAATAAAAGAGTATTTTGCCCACTAAAGCGACGCACCATGCAGACGGACTCCACAGAGGGCTACCAGTGATGATGGGGTTACCCAGTCATGGCACAAGTGGGTAGGGTAGGCGTCGAATATCCTTACAATTTGAGAGAGCTCAGCGGAGTGGAGCGTTAGCTCCATACTGTGAAGCTGTGTGTTTGTTGTAAGGGACAGGGACGCCTGCCCTCAAACCTTAAATTATTCGCATTCCCAGGATCGATTATAACTAAGGGGATAGAATGGATACAGATACTCGATTCAAGTTATGTACACAAAATCTTCAAGAGATAATAACGAAAGATGAATTATTGAATTTATTAAATACTAATGATAAACCAAGAGGCTATGTTGGTTTTGAGCCAAGTGGTATGATGCACGCAGGAACTGGTCTTATTGTTGGAAAAAAAATGAAAGACTATGTTGAAGCAGGATTTCATTTTATAATTTATCTAGCGGAATGGCATGGGTGGATTAATAATAAACTTGGTGGAGATTTAGAGAATATTAAAGCAGGTGCTGAATATTTTAAAGACTGCTTCACAGCACTGGGTTTACCAGAAGGTAAAGTAGAATATTTATGGGCTTCAGATATTGTTAGTCACAAAGACTACTGGGAAAAAGTAGTTAGAGTTATGAAATCAATGACAATGAAAAGAGCCTTAAGATCAATGCCTATTATGGGAAGATCAGCAGAATCAGAGGATGTAGAAGCTTCTTGGGTGCTTTATCCTGCTTTACAAACTTGCGATATATTTCAAATGGATCTTGATGCAGCTTGTTCCGGTATGGATCAGAGGAAAGTACATATGCTAGCAAGAGAAATTGCTCCTAAATTAAATTTTAAAACACCGATATGTCTCCATTCTCCTTTACTTCCAGGCTTACAGAATACAACTATTCAAGGTTCATTTGATGATGATGAAAAAATAAACCGTTCAATTACAACTAAAATGAGTAAAAGTGTAGCTAAGGGTGCAATATGGGTTAATGATGAACCCTCAGAAATAAGAGAAAAATATAAAGAAGCTTTTTGCCCACCTAAACAAATTGAAGGAAATCCAGTACTTGATCATGCTCGTATGGTAATATTCCCACATTTAGGAAAATTTGAAGTAAAACGTCCTAGTAAATTTGGTGGAGATGTTAGTTTTGAAACTTTTGAAGAACTCGCTACAACCTATTCTAATGGAAAACTTCACCCAATGGATCTTAAAATGACAATCGCTGAAGATATGATAAAATTATTGGAACCAGTTAGGGAATATTTCAAGAAAAAACCAGAAAACCTTGAGATAATGCGTTCTATAAAAGTTACAAGATAAAAAATTAGTAACCTAATTTATCAATTTTATTAACAAGATCCACTAGACGACAACTATAACCATATTCATTATCATACCATGCAACTACTTTTACTTGATTTCCAAGTACCATAGTACTAGTTGCATCAACTATACTACTATGAGGATTATGGATATAATCAACACTTACTAATGGTTCATCATCTACTGTAAGTATTCCTTTAAGTTTCTTTTTTGCTACCTTTCTAAAAGTTTCATTTATCTCTTGTTTAGATACCTCTTTTTTAAGAATAGCATTAAAATCTACAAGACTTACATTAGGTACTGGGACACGGAACGCCATGCCATCAAGCTTTCCATTGAGTTCAGGTATTACTTCACCAATTGCTGATGCTGCACCAGTAGTTGTCGGGATAATGCTTAATGCTCCTGCTCTCGCTCTACGAAGATCCTTATCTGCACGATCTAGTATCATTTGACTACTAGTATAAGCATGAATTGTAGTCATAAAACCTGTTTCAATACCATATGTATCGTTTAAAACTTTAGCTACCGGAGCAATACAATTTGTTGTACACGAAGCATTACTAATCAAGTGATGTTTTTTAGGATCATAAATTTCGTCATTAACACCCATAACTACTGTTAAATCAAGTTTCTTGCCAGGTGCTGCAACTACAACTTTTTTAGCTCCCGCTTTGAGATGTTTAGATGCACCTTCACGATCCTTAAACACATCACTTGATTCAATAACAACATCGATTCCTAGCTGCTTCCAAGGAAGCTTCTCAGGATCATTTTCCTTCAAAACTTTAACGGGTTTTTTATTAACTAATAAACTATCCTTATCAACTTCAATTGGAAAAGGCGCTTTTCCATGCACACTATCATATTTTAATAAATGCGCAAGAATTTTAGCTTCTCCACGATTTATTGCTAAAACCTCAATATCACTTTTTCTTTCGATCGCTGCGCGTAAAGCTAGACGACCAATTCTACCAAACCCGTTTATCGCGACTTTGATACCCATCCGATAAACCTCATAGATAATTATCTACCAGCTTCTTAAGAGTACCTCTAATCGACAAGGTTTTTATGCTTAGACACGACTGATTACGTGCGTCTACAGACGTAAATATCACTCTCACCGCAGGGTGGATAACTAAAAAATATGTTACTCCTTGCACAAACATTGGCCTCATGATCACCATAGGCATTGAAAGTTCAAACCTAGGTAGGCCCCAGAGGAAATTAGGGGTGCCTGCGGCTAGAGTGATATTAAAGAAGGCATCTGAGTTGCAGGCAGAAATGGAAAAAAAAGATCAATACACAGGAATAAAATATAACATTATTGCACAATTTGTTATTGAAGGTATTGTAGAAAAACACGATGTTATAGGAGCAATTTTTGGTCAGACTGAAGGATTATTTCCTAAAGATTTCGAGTTACGAGAATTACAAAGATCTGGTAAAATAGGTCGAATCGATATAGAATTAAAATCAGCTAATGATAAAACAACAGGTACTATTACCGTACCTAGTAGCCTCGATAAGCCAGAAACAGCTGTTATTGCAGCAGCTATGGAAACTGTTGATAGAGTAGGCCCATGTGAAGCAAAGGTAAACATTGAAAGTATCAGAGATATACGAGTCGATAAATTAAAGCAAATTCAAGAAAGAGCTAAAGAATTAATGCGTGATTGGAAAGTAAAAGAAACCCATGATATAGAAGTAATGCTTGATCAAATAAGTCAAGAAGATAAAAAAGTTGAACCAATACATTATGGACGTGAAAGGCTTACAGCTACACCGGATATTAGTAAACGAAAAGAAATAATTATTGTTGAGGGAAGAGCAGATATTATCAACCTTTTAAGAGCAGGAATAAGTGGAGCGATTGCTGTTGAAGGCGTCAAAATTCCAAAAACAATTAGGGACTTATCAAAAAAGGTTGAAATAACAGCATTTTTGGATGGAGATAGAGGAGGAGACCTTATATTAAAAGAGTTAATGCAAGTAGCAAAACCAAAATATGTTGCCAGAGCTCCCCGAGGATCTGAAGTTGAAGAATTAACTCCCGAACAAATCAAACAAGCTTTAGCAGGAAAAGTTCCAGTTGAAGAAGCTGTTGTTCCAATAACAAGTGAATATGTAAATCTAGTAAAGGAACTTAAGGGTACACTAGAAGCGATACTTATTGGCAATGATGGGAAACAACTTTCACGTTTTCCAGTTGCAGAATTGGTTGAGAAACTAAAAGATACTAATGATATCCAAGCAGTTATTTTTGATGGGATAATCACTGGTAGATTGATAGATGTTGCAGTTGAGAAAAAAGTGAAAGCAATAGTTGGAGATCGAATAGCAGAAGGTGCACGTATTCCAACAGGGATAGAACTAAAAATATTCAAAGAGATCTCTTAAATCTCAACTTTTTTTACTTTCTTAGTCGACGTCTAAGTGCTGGGTATTTATAAATTAAAGTATTAAAAACATCACTAAAACTTTCTTCAGGTGAAAGTTCTCTTTTTAAATAGACACCTGTATGCCCAACTTTATTTCTTCTTAAAAGTGTTCTGACTCGCTCATTCACAATTTTGGGATCCACATTAAGAAGTTTAGCAACTTCTCCTTCTCTGCCAATTATTTCAGATTCAACATGACCGTCTTTTGTTGGTTCAATTAACATTAACCTTTTATCAACTCCTAATACACGTTGACTTTCAAGCAATTGTTGAAGACTCAAAGATCCAGCAAACGTATAAAAATCCATTTCAGTTGATCTTAACGGAACAAGAGGAAAGGAATAAGAAGTCAATTCATCAAGAAATATGTACCCTTTAGCAGCATAATTGGGAGTAGCTTGTATTATTTGTCTTTGATTTGATTCAAATCCAGCTATTTCAATATTAGTTTCAATTATTTCTGGTGAAGGAGGGGAAGGAAAAAAAATATCTATATCACTTCCAAAATTTACATCACCTCTAGCAATACTACCATAAACTAAACAATCCGTATGTAATGATTGAAATTTAGACATCAATTTTATAGCTTTTTCACGTAAACTAATTAATAAATTCCAATGAATTTCATCATAATTGATATAGATTTGGTCCAGGTACTACACCAAATAATAATAAGAAGCTCTGCTTATATCTCAACTTACTATATATGTGATAACCTTGAATAATGATCCAATTATTACTCTATTCATTTTCGTTACATTATGGTTTATTTTTTATGGAATTGTTAAAATAAAAAAACTAGAGAAGCCTGGTTTCCAAATGAATTCCTTTTATGCAATTTATAGCTCTACACGTTTAAATGGTTTCATCGAGAAAATAGCAAAATGGAATCCGAGGTTTTGGAATGTTTTTGGGAATTTAGGTATAGCAATGAGTATTGGTCAAGCATCTTTTGCTGCTTATATTTTATTTAGAAATTTGATACGTTTTATTTGGACACCAGAGACTGCGAGTCCTGTTCAACCATTAATTCTCGGTGTTACCATTAGTTGGGAGAGTATCCCTTGGTTTTTATTAGCTGCTGGTATAGTTTTACTTACACACGAGATAAGTCATGGAATACAATGTTATGTTGAAGGAGTTCCAATTAAATCCTCAGCAATTTTAGTAGCAATAATAACCTTTGGAGGAGCAGTTGAGCCTGATGAAGAAGCAATAACGAATGCCAAAAAAATGAGTAAAATGAGGATATTCGCAGCTGGTAGTTTCATAAACTTAGTAATCGGTTTATCAGTTATTCCAATTTTAATTTTATTTAACTCCTACTTACCAATACAATTTCAATTATTATTCACTTGGTTATATTTAATTTCAATAAATTTATCAATAATGAATATGCTACCAATCGGTCCTTTAGATGGAGGACAAATGCTTAGAACAGCAACAATGAATCTTAAAAATGGGGGTCTTTATGAAAAAGCTTTCACTTTTGGATGTCTAGCTTTAATATGTGGTAATATTATGTTAAGTTTTGTTCACTTTGGTTTTGTTCAAATGTAACTAAACTTTGTTTTAAATCTATTTATTAAAAAATATTTTATTAAATCAAGAGTTTATTAATAAAAATTATTTATTCTGCGTAATAGTTTTATCCATTGATACTAAGATATTTATGCAGTGGCGGGTAGGACCGGGGAGCTAGCCCTGCCCCAAACCTCTAATGGGCTACAAGGGGGGTCAGTAACTTCAACGTGGATCTGAGGAAGCTTTGGGTGTGGAGCCAAGTTTTCCGTCGATATCCTGCCCCATGGGGCTAGCGGCTGTTTCATCCATTCTTGTAGAGGAATGGAGGAGCACTGAATGGGCGAACCTGGCCAGGCCCGGGAGGGAGCAACCTAAGTCTTAACGTTTGGCGCTCATGGGATCGTGGGATGGAGGAAGACGAAGCAAACCTACTCATAGCCAGTCAGTGAGACAGAGGGGGGCCGTCACTGCACCCACTTTCATCCATCTCTTAAACATATAAGCTATGAAAAATATTTCATAATGAACAATCTTGAGCCAAGTTAAGGATTTCTTCTTTGATGAGTTTTATGCAGAATTACTTCAGATAATTACTTATATTAAAAATGAAAACGAAAAAATACAGAAAGGATCTATTCTATTTGAAGATTTAAAAAATATATGGGATGATTATAAAATCGTAGCAGAAGCGCCACAAGAATCTTTAATTGCTGTAGATGGAGGCGTTCAAATAAGTAATTTTGCGTATGGGGAATTTGTTGCTGTAGGAAGAGCATGTGCAATAATCCAAAGACATGGCCAAGATAGAAAATTGGAGAAGAAAGTTAAGGTATACATCGATAAAGTTTATGATAATAGAGACAAAGGATTCATACCTGGCTATGTTAGAACAATTTGCGAGTACGAAGCTGCCTACTCCGCTGCTTTACATGTGATTGAAGAAGGTGGAAATCCAGTTATTCTATTAGATGGGAGTCTTTATTTCAGCAGGTTTCCTTATGCAATTAGGGAATATAGGCATCACCCGGTTCTTTTAAAAGAACTTTTCGATGCAATTTCTAAATTAAGATGTTTAGGGAGAGATATGGACATACCAATTATAGCAGTATCAAAAGATTCTTCTGTTTTTTATCTCTATATGGAACTTTTAAGAAAAAAGATCCAAAGAGAGGGAGAAAAAGATCTATTAAATTTGATTAAAGATGCCTCTACACCAATGGATCTTTGGGTTATATCCGAAAAATTAAATGATGATGATAAAGAAGTATTGAAACCATTCATAGAAAGTAGACCTTTATGTGACACAAAATTAATAGAGTTTTCAAACATTGAAGAGGGATATTCTCAGCCATTATATGTTGCGCCAAGCATCTATTATTCAAGAGATAGAACAATACCAGCATTTTATAATCTGTTAGATAAAACACTTGAAAAAGAGACATCAAAAAAAATGAAAGAATCCTTTGAAGCTTTTTTTGGATGCCCAGGAGTAGCTACAATTTACTGGAAACCAAAAGAGAATGCCCGTGTATTTAGAGTAGATATACTCTCATCAATATTAGGGGATAATGAACCCTGGTCTGAAAAGAAAAGAAACGAGTTAATGCGGCATTATAATAAAGAACGTGTTGAAAAAATCTTATATCACTTAAATTATTGGTATTGTAATGATGTTGAGTATAATTTGCCACTTAAACAAGCCGATATGCTTGCCCGTTTTGATAGAAAATTATATCGAGATAAATATGAACCATTCATTATCAGAAGGTTGGAAGAAGCAGGATTAGAGGTCAGAGGAACCCGTAGAATGCTTAGGGAGTTTTAAAAATGATAGAATATGGTGTAGTAATTGGAAATGCAACTCCTAGTTTCTTTGATTTTAATATACAAAATTTAAGGCATAGACCTGTAGCCTATGAATATGTACAAATAAAAATTGAAGAACCCCAACCAGATGGATCAATTAAAAAATTTGATGTTCTTGGGCAAGTCAAATCAATTACTTCGAAGCATCCATTCTACGACGAAAGAACGACACCAGGTGCTGCATGGAAACAACGTGAACTAGGCGCAGGGGAAGACCTTATACAAGTAATAGCTACTACGAAAATTTTGGGTTATTTAAATACTGAGAAAGGTAGAAGTGAAGTTAAAAGACCCCGATCTCCACCTTTACCTGGAACACCAGTTTATCGAGCTTCCGATAACTTGTTAGAAAATCTTTTCAAATTAGGAGAAGAGGAAATCCCATTAGAAGTAGGTTATCTTCTACATAGAAACAATATCTCTATTCCAATTTCTGGTAAAGAGCTGCACAGACATACAGCGATTCTGGCTATGACACGGTATGGGAAAAGTTACTTCGCTGGAAGAATAATGGAACAATTATTGAGAAAAGGAGCGACCATTCTGGTTATAGATGCTCATGGAGATTATGCAAACATGATATATACACCAGATGGTGTTCCACACCAATTCTACAGAGATAAAATTACAGTATTTAAACCTCAAGGATCTGAAGATTATAAATCTGAACATGTAAAATTACTTAATCTTTCTATTACTCAATGTGGATTTTCAGAATTATGTAGATTAGCACGTATTGATGGAAGTCTTCAAAGAGTAATACTTAGACGTATTCTAAAAACTTTGAAAAAAGATAAACCCCAATATACTATTGATAATATAATTGATAAACTTGAAGAGGAAATTAATGAAGGTAATGCAGAAACACAACGTAGAATTTCTAGAATTATTGAGCGATTAGAAGATCTTGAAACGCAAAAAATTTTTACTGAAGGAGAACTTGACGTAAAAGTTCTTTTTAAACCAATGCACCTTTCAAACATTTTCTTAAGTGGGATAATAGACAGTACGCAAGACGTTCTGGTTGGAATATTATTAAGAACTGTTTTTAATGCTAAATATAATCAAGAAGCATGGGCTAGATTCCCAATATTTATTTTTGTTGAGGAGGCTCATAGATTTGCAGCACCACAAGATGAAAGTGGAGGAAAATTCAGTAGAGATATTATTGCTAGAATTGCAGCTGAGGGTGCCAAATTTGGTGTATTTTTAACGGTTATTAGTCAACGCCCAAGACGTATTGATCCCGATATTTTAAGTAATTGTAGTAATCTAGCCATTCTAAGAGTAGTTAATAATCAAGACCAAAATACAATCCAAGCAGCATCAGAAGCATTTAGTGAAGACTTGTTGTCAGATTTACCTGCTTTAGAACAAGGTGAAGCTGTTCTTGTAGGACCTTTCGTACCAGTCCCTGTTATGGTTAAAACAGCTGAGAGGGAAACTAAACATGGAGGAAGAACACCCGAGATAACCAAACTTCTCATTGAAGCTATTGAAAAGGCTGAAGAAGAAAAAGAAAGATTGAATAGGAGACTTTATTAGGTGACGTAAATGAAGTTTGCAGTTCTCGCAGACGCTCATATTGGCAGAAGTATACCTCTTGCCATTGCAGAGCATAGAAGACAAGCTTTTGAGAATGCTTTCAGTAAGACTATTAATTCAATAATAAAATTTAATGTTGAGTATGTTTTCATATGTGGAGACTTATTTGAGAGAAGAACCCTGCGTCCTAAGATGGTTCAGTTTGTACATGATGAATTATATAGACTAGCTATTGAATTAGAAAAAAACCATGGAAAAAAAGTAAAGATATTAGTGATTAGAGGAAATCATGATGGGCGTCCAGAGTCAGATACTCTAGACTATTTAAAACACCCTCTAGCAGAATATCTACACTTGTTTTCAGATTCTGACCCTATATATGCAGATGATAAAATAACAGTAATTGGTTTAAATTACCATGATAAATTAGAAAGAGCGTATAATGAAGTTATTAAACCATTAATAAAAGAGCTTAAAGGATTGAAAATTTTTTTAGTACATGGTTTCATAGCTAGTTATAATAATGTACCACCTTATAGTAGCAGTCTTACATTAGATGATTTATCAGAAGCTAATTTCGATTACATTTTTACAGGGCATTATCATAAAATGTGCTCCCCAAGAAAATTACCATCAGGAGGATGGGTTTTAACTCCAGGAAGCTTAGAAATATATGATTTTGCTGAAACGCCAGACAAGGGTTATTACATAGTTGATTCTAATAAACAAGAATTTCATTGGATACCTATCGAACCCTATCATTTAATGAAACAAGTAAATATTGATGGTGATAAAAGCAGACCGCCATCATGGTATGAAGAGAAAATAATCGAAGTAATAATGGATTTTATAAATGAGTTAAGATCTACCAAAAAAGAAGGTTATCTTAGGATTAAAGTTAGAGGCAAATTAAGTGAAGGTTGGCCTAGCGATATCAATAATGAATATATCTCAGAATTAACACAATCAGAACCTAATTTTTTATGGTTTGATATAGATACAATGGATCTTGAAATACCCAAGGAAACACAAATAATAAAAAAAGATATTGCCGATATTTCGGAATATTTTTTGGAATTGGGAGACTTTACAGAAGTTATTAATGAAATGCATCTCAAGACAAGAGAAACACTGGAAGAAGAAGCCAGCACACTTACGGGATTATTAACATCTACACAACGGATCCCCCTTATTCAAGATTGGTTGAAATTTTTTGAAGAAAAAAAATTTAAGGTAGAAAAACCATGATCGAGGAACTTACTCTCCGTAATTTTAAATCATATAAAACTAAACAAAAAATCCTTTTTACTTCAGGAGTTAATAAAATTTCTGGAAGAAACGCTACTGGAAAAACAACCATACTCGAAGCCATTCTTTTTTCATTATATGGAGAAGTTCCAAGCGTAAATAAAAAAGATCTAGTAACTTTAGGAAATAACGACCTTTATGTTAGTTTAACTTTCTTCAGCCCAATTACAAATAAAAAAGCTGTAATTGTACGTGGCGGAGAAATAATTCGAAATATTGAAAAAAAAGAAGAATCATTCAAATCAACAGATCTATTCTTAGATGTTGAAGGGGATATAGCCCCACTGACTCGTGAAAAAGAGATTCAAAACAGACTCAGAGAATTATTAGGAGTTGGTAGAAGAACTTTTTTAAACGTTGTATATGCTCGTCAAAAAGAATTCATTGATATTCTCAATCCAGATAAAAATAGAATGAATGCAATTTTAGGGTTAACTGCACCAACGGAGATAAAAGAACAGCTAAAAGAAGTAAAAAAAGTACTTGAAGAGAGAGGAAACCTTAAAGATAAAAATACATTAGATGAAAGAATCAGAAATGCAGAAGAAAATATCAAAGAAAACAATAAATATTTATCTGAAGCTACAGACAGAAAAATAATAATTCAAAAAGAAATAAAAAATATTGCTGAAGAACTTGAAAAAATTAAAAGAAACTTAGATTCAATAACAATGTTATTCAATGATTTTAAAAAATTAGATAGACAACGTACAGAACTTGAACTAACTATTAGACTCTATGATAATCAAATTAAAAAATACGATGAACTCTCAAAAAAAATAATTGGAAACCCCGAAAAAGAAATGGAAGAACTTTTAAAACGTCAAAAAACAGCTGAAGCAACTGAAGAACGTTTAAGAACCCTTGTTGATGATGGTTTGATTAAAAAGCGTCGTCAATTTGACGCTGAAATTGGCAGTCTCAGACATAAAATAGACGAACATACTGTATTAAGTGATAGTGGTTTAACGGAATGTCCTACCTGTGGTCAACCAATAAATAAACAGATAATTGAAGAAGACCTAGCAGTCTGGAAGCGTGAGTTAGATGAAAATTGTTTTAAATTACAAAATATTGAAAATGAGATCCAAGAGTTAAATTATCAAACTAAAATTGCTAGAGAAAGACGAATTGAAGTAGAAAGATCCTTAATAAACTTTAAATCATTATTAAAACAGCTTGAAGATTTAAAGATTGATTTAGAACAAATCGAATCCAAAAAAACATATTTAACCATTAAAATGGAGGAAGATGTTAAAACACATTTAGCTAATATCTCGAAAGAATTGGCAGAAGAATTTGTAGATTACGCTGTTGTACATAAAAGAATTGAAAACGAAATGAATAATTTAATTGAACTTAATAAAAATAAATTTTCAGAAATTACTAAAAGAGAAGGATTATTATCAGAAACGAATAGGATAATTAAGGAGCTCGAAAAACGAATTAATACCCAAGAAATAATTTTATCAGAATCAAAAAACAGAATCGAGCAAATAAATGAGTATCAAGAGAAAATTAGAGTTATTGAATATATTATTGAACAATATGGAAAATATGAAAAAGACATACGTGAAAACACTCTAAGACGTTTAGAGGATTGGACTTTTGAATACTTCAAGAAACTTACCGATCAGCAATTGTATAGTCGTTGTCTCATTGATAGAGAGAAATATACTTTAGAAGTTCAGTTGAAAGACACAAACCGTACTATTCCAACTTGGCGTGCAGGAGGGGGACATGAAAGCATTTTTGCGTTAGCAGAAAGACTAGCACTTCTTCGAGTTTCTGGGTTCCCATATTTACTTATTCTTGATGAGCCTACAGATGCTATTGATTCAGATAATATACCTCAGTTATTAGAATATATTTCTAAAAGTACGAGAGAAATTAATCAAATTCTATTAGTAACTCATCATGGACAAGGAGAAGATGAAGATATTAATCTATTAACAATTACGAAAGAGAATGGAGAAAGTAAAATATTTTAAAATAATGATTAATTGTTTTAATAATACTAATTATACTTTTTAAGGAAAGCTTTTTGGTTTATACTTTTTTTCTTTATATTTTCCTGTTAAACGGGTATGCGTTCCGCCTCTGTATACATCAGATTCTATTTGATTTGTCATGCGTTCACATTCATCACGCCATCTACAGAGTTCGCATTCCTCTCCTTTACCCATCATTCCTATGCAACTAGGACGATTACCTTTCGACATTTTCAAAAATACAAATGAGAAATTATTTAAATTCCTTTCTATAAAAAACTATTTATTTTTTTCTGTCTCAATCTTTCATAAAGGACTATTGCAGCAGAAACACCAACATTCAAATTCGGTATTTTTCCCATCATAGGTATACTTAAAACTGTATCACATTTTTCAAGTAAAGTAGGACTAATTCCTTTTCCTTCTCCACCAAAAATTAAGACAGTGGCTCCTGTTAAATTATGCTGCCAATAATCTTTCTTTCCTGAAACATCTAAACCAATAATCTGGAAGCCTTCATTTTTTAATAATTTTATGGCGGGATAGATATTATCTCTGATTACGGGAACATAGGTACCAGCGCCCATACTTACTCTAAGTACAGTGGAGTTAAGTCCAACACTTTCCTTTTTAGGTAAAAGAACAGCATTAACACCTGAAGCATCGCTTGTTCTTAAGATACTTCCTAGATTCTGAGGGTCTTGAACTCCGTCTAAAATCAATATGCATGTATCTATTGTAGATTTATTGATTACTTGTTTTAATGAAGCGTAACCAGGAATCTTAACAAGAGCTATAACACCTTGATGATGATCTGTTTCTGAAATTTTATCTAAATATTCTTTTTCTACGACATCTATTGGGATTCTATTTTTTTTCCCAAGATCGATAATATCAATTATTTTTTGTTCTTTTAAAGAGCTTTTAGAAATAACTAGCTTTTTGACACCACCACGTTTAATGGTCTCATAAACAGGGTTTCTTCCTTCTACTTGAGACAATATTTTATCAACATAGTAGAATAATGGGCAGTGATAAACACTACTTTTAAGACTATTTTTTTTATTTCAAATAAAATACAATATTTTAAAATTATTTAATGATTATTTAGATGTTAAAATGAATAATTTTATGAGAATTATACCGTAATTTTAAACATATAGAAGTATTATTATACAGATACATATGTCTAATCTTCAAACACCTGAATCGTTTTTTGGTTTCCAGCTTGGGAGTGATAGAAATATTGCTCGTTGGGACAAAATTGTCTCATATCTTCAGCAGCTTGAGAAACAAAGCGATAGGATTAAAGTAATTAATATGGGCCCCTCCACCGAGGGAAATCCGTTCCTTCTGGTTATTATTAGTAGCCCTGAAAATCTCAGTAAACTTGAAAGATATAGAGAGATAAACAACCGTTTAGCTAATCCAGTTACTCTAGAGAATGAAGAAGCTGAGAAATTAATCCTGGAAGGAAAAGCAGTTATTCTTCAGAGTATGAGCCTTCATGCTTCTGAAATTGGGGGCACACAGATGGCTCCTGAATTAATTTATGATCTAATTTCTAAAGATGATGAGGAAACGATCAGAATTCGTGAGAATGTAATTACTCTTATTGTACCTTCTTTCAATCCCGATGGACAGATTATGGTTACTGACTGGTATAATAAATGGCTAGGAACCGAATATGAAGGCTGTAGTTTACCATGGTTGTATCACAAGTATGTAGGTCACGATAATAATCGTGATGCTTTCATGACAAATATGATTGAGTCAAAATATATGGCAAAAATTATGTTCCAAGATTGGACTCCTCAAGCATACGTTGATCATCATCACATGGGTAGTTATGGAGCTAGATTATACGTAGCACCATATGCTGAACCAATCCATCCTAACGCAGATCCTTTGATTTGGAGAGAGCATAGCTGGTATGGAGCACATATGGCTTACAAACTTGAAGAGAATGGGAAAACAGGAATAATTAACGACGCAATGTTTTCAGCTTGGGGCCATTTGGGATTTCACTGGATAACTGCATATCATAATATTGCAGGTATGTTAACAGAATCTGCTTCAGCAAAATTAGCGACACCACTTTTCATACATCCTCATCAATTAAAAGGTGATAGTAGAGGTAATCTACCAGAATATGAAGCACAAACTAACTTCCCTCATCCATGGTCCGGAGGATGGTGGACGTTAAGAGATATTGTTGAGCAGCAGAAAATTAGTGCGTGGGCAACGCTTGATGCTGCAGCTAGAAACAAGGAAACAGCTCTTCGCAATGCATATTTAAAAGCAAAAAGACAAATTGAGAGAGGACTAGAGGGAAACCCACAAGCTTACATAATTTCCTCAGATCAACACGATTCTTTAACAGCACAGAAACTTATTGAAAAATTATTAGTTCAAGGCATTGAAATACAGATCTCTCATGAAGCATTCATTTCTGATGGATATATTTACCCTGAAGGAAGTTACGTAATTTGGCTGAATCAACCAAAATATGGCTTAATAAAAACTCTTTTAGGCAAAACACTCTACCCTGACAATAATTGGACCCGTAATAGAGAAGGAAAACCCCTAAGTCCTTATGACAGTGCTACAGATACAATGGCTGAGTTTATGGGAATACAAGTAGATCCAGTTGACTTTGTTGACTGTAATACACTTCAATCAATAACTCAACCAGAATATCCTGAAGGCTATATTCTTGGAGAATCAGATTACGGATATGCTTTAGATTGCTGGACAAATGATTCTTACATAGCAGCTAACAGAATCTTAGCAACGGGTGCAAGACTTTATCGAACTATTCAACCATTAGAATGTAGCGACACAATACTAGCTCCAGGTGCTTTTATTGTTGAAGATGCAGAAATAGAAACTTTAGAAAAGATAGCGAAAGAATTACATCTAGATTTTATACCCCTTGAGAACGAAATAACTGAAAAAAGTGAAGTTAAACAACTAAGAGTAGGAATGTATCAACGTTATTATGGGGGAAACATGGATGAAGGCTGGACAAGGTTTGTTTTAGAACAATTTGAGTTCCCATATAAAACTATTACAGATAAAGATTTCAAAGAAGGATTAAAAGACATTGATGTAATCATTCTCCCAAGCGATTCAGAACAAATGATTGTTGGTGAAAAACTAGAAGAATACTACTCACAAAGAGGAATGACTGCACCAGTCATCCCACCTGAATACAAAAGTGGAATAGGAAAAGAAGGAGTAGAAACCCTAAAGAAATGGGTAAAAGAAGGCGGAATCTTAGTATGCTTCAATCAAAGCACTGAATTTGCTATAAAAAACCTTAACCTCCCAGTAAAAAATGTTCTCGAAAGCTTACAAACCAAAGATTTCTATTGCCCAGGTAGCACCCTTTGGGCATTTGTGGATAACTCTAATCCCCATGGATACGGTATGCCTGATACAACATTGATTTTATTCTGGAATAGCCAAGTTTTTGAAATTAAAGCAACACAATCCAATGAAGACTATGAAGTAATTATTGAATACCCGGAAAGTGATATCCTTCAAAGTGGCTGGCTCATAGGAGAGAAAAAGATCGCAAAGAAATGTGCAATGTTAAACATTAAAGAAGGAAAAGGAAAAGTAATACTATTTGGATTTAGACCTCAAAATAGAGCTCAAACACATGGTACATTTAAACTAGTTTTCAATTGTCTTTTGGGATAATTAAAATAATTTTTTAAATAATTTTAAATTTTTTATTCTTTATTAGTAAAATAATTATAAGCATTAAAGAATATTTTAGCTAATGCCTCTTCGATTCTTGAAGAATCGTTTATATTTTTACTAAGACAGGTAATTACATAACTTTGATTGGAGTTAAGGATTGTTACAATACTGGATATGTTTTTAATACCAAAAAGATTACCACTCTTTTGAATTAATTTTATTTTTGAGTTAGGTAAATATTTATTTATTTGATACTCTTTCACCTGACATCTATCAATTAAAGATAAAATTTCTTCACAATTTTTTTTACTTACAGCTTTTCCATCAGCGATAAGATTCATCAATTGATTTAATTCATTAGCAGTAGTAACATTATTTCCTTCAATTTCTTGGCTCCAGATTCCCTTAGTTAATCCATTTTTAATTCGTTCCTGGAACAAATTCAATGTTTTTTCTTCATCAGATAAGTCATTTAACCCAACCGAATCAAAAAGAATGTTACGCATATTATTTCTAATAATGGTTTTTTTTAGACCAAGTTTATTAAGTGTTAAATTAATTTTATCAATTTCTAGCTTAGATAGTAAAATATCTGTCGCAGTATTATCTCCTTGAATTAACATTAATTTTACCAAATCATGTAAACTTAGTTCTAAGCCTTCAATGAGTTCTTTTAAAATGCCTTGACCAGGGACTTTATCAATATCTTTTAAAAAAATTTTAGAATTTAAATTTTGTTCACCAGCTTCTATCTGACGGTAAAATTCTACGGCGATAGGTATCTGAAATAATCCTGCCAAAGGAAATAATTCATCGCCTTCAATTGAAAAGGATTCTCCTGTATTGAAATTTTTAACTGCTAAACCTATGTGATCAGTAAAATCTTTAATATCTTTAATTAACTCCTCACTGAGACTCATTATTATATCTAATACAATAAATGAATCTAAACTTAATAATTGATTCTAAAAGATTAAATAAATTATGTTATATAATGTATGTGAAAGTTTATGGAAGAACCAATCTATATTGCTGAAGTTGTTTCTATAGCTAAAAACTGCAGTGCAGGTCATAAGGTAGGAGATAAATTTGAAATAAATACTCATAAAACTGGGGGTTTATGTGGGTACTGTTATCATGATATTTTTCCTACACTCATGAATTGTTGTTTTGGTGGTAAAATTCCTTAAATTGACCCAAAAGAATTCAAATATGATTGCCCTGACAGATGGAATGATGTAAAATTCAAAGTCACTCTGAAAAAAGAATGATTTTTTATTTTTCAAGTAATTAACTTAATTTATTTCATAATAATTATTAATCATGATTAATCATAAAGAAAAAATTGTTGATAACTTAGCAAACCTAATTTACGATTCCTATGGATCTCGCTTAAATGAAAAAGAGAAAGAAGAAATACGGAAAAGCATTGTACAATCATTGGAAAATGTAGATAAATTAAAAAAAGTTAAAATTGAAAATGGTGATGAACCATATAATATTTTTATACCTTATAGGAAGGAAAAAACATGAATATACTTCATTTTTCCTCCATAAGTGAATTATCAACAAAAATAAAAGAAGGGTCATTATCACCAGTTGAATTAACTAATTTTTTTCTTGAACGATTAAAAATTCATGGACCAAAACTTAACGCTATTGTTAACATACTAACTGAAAGGGCTCTTAAAAAAGCAAAAAAAATGGAAACCGAAATTGGTAAAGGTAAAATAAGATCGATTCTTCATGGAATACCTTATGGTGTAAAAGATCTTATTGCTGCTGTTGGTGCCCCAACATCATGGGGGGCTGCACCATATAAAAATCGAATAATCGATTATGATGCAACAGTTGTTTCACGTCTAGAAAGTTCTGGAGCAATATTATGCGCCAAACTAGCTATGATTGAACTAGCAGGTGGAATGGGTTATAGACAACCAAACGCAAGTTTCTCGGGGCCATGCAAAACACCATGGAATCTAAATTATTGGAGTGGGGGGTCAAGTAGTGGCTCAGGATCATGTGTTGCAGCAGGTTTAATTCCTTTTTCTATTGGTTCAGAGACCTGGGGAAGCATTTTAAGTCCAGCAAATAATTGTGGTGTCGCAGGTTTAAGACCTACTTATGGCAGAGTTAGCAGACATGGTGCAATGGCACTTAGCTGGACATTAGATAAGTTAGGGCCTCTGTGTCAAACAGCTGAGGATTGTGGTTTAGTTCTTGAAACAATAGCCGGATTTGATTCTAAAGATCCATCAACTACGCATAAAAAATACAAGTTTATGGAGATTCATAAAGACTTTAAAATAGCTTTACTTAAAGGAAACATTGAAAATGCTGATGAAACAGTATCCAAAAATTTTGATAATGCAGTTAAGGTAATCGAGAAATTTGCTATTATTGAAGAAATTAATTTCCCAGAATTCCCATATGAAGCAGTTACACGGATAATTCTTAACGCTGAAGCAGCAAGTGCTTTTGAGGATTTTATTGACAACGGTTTAAGTCACGAACTTACAGCACCAGAAGACAAATATGGCGGATACTCTAGACTAGTGGTTTTTGCTAAAGATTATTTAAGAGCATTAAGATTGCGTGGGAAAATGGTTAAAATCGCTGAAGAGATAATGCAAGATTACGATGCAATACTAGCTCCAACAAGTAAAAGAATGCCCTCACCCATTCAACAAGAATTCAGACGCTCCACAAGAACTACGCCAAGCATTGACATCACAGGCTCAGTTGGTAATGGGGCAGGGCTGCCATCAATATCTGTACCTTCGGGTTTCAATGAAGAGGGTTTACCAACAGGAATACAATTCATGGGAAAAGCTTACGATGAAAATAGTATAATTTCAATTGCAATGGAATATCAAAAACATACTGAATGGCATAAAAAACATCCTCCAGAATTTCAATAAAATGATGATTTCTTTATAATTTTTTCTCAATATTTGGTAATTCATAGATATTAATTAAAACATACCATATAATTTTAGCATGGAAGATACGATTCAGTAATGTTTACTGGTGACTTCATTGGAGGATCTAATAAAGAATCTGATTGTAATGCTTGCTTGCTATGGTTACATTTTAGCTATGATAGTAGTATCAGGAGTCTTACCTTTGCCACATAATATAAGTAGAAAGTTCTTGCATGCTATGATCGGGAACCTTCCTTTTATTATGCCCTTTTTCACTAATCCTATTTTCCCATTCCTTGTCGCATCGCCTTTTATCATTATAACCTTTTTAGCAACACCATATTCTCCAATAAAAATTGGAGGAAAACTTGGAAAGTTAGGTGATCTCACAGAAGAGGGGCATAGTCTTGGTTTAGTTATGTATGCAATAAGTTATACGACTTTAGCTTGGTTTTTTGGAACGAAACCATACATTGTTGCTGCAGGTATTCTACCTATGGCTTATGGTGATAGCTCTGCTGCTTTAATAGGAGTATATTATGGAAGACACAAATACAAATTTATTGAATCTAAAAGCTTTGAAGGATCATTGGGGATGTTTATCGGTAGTTACATAAGTATACTAATTAGTTTAAATTATTTCAGTAATTACTACTATCTGAATTTAACTAATTTCTTTTTATCTGCTTTAATTATAGCTTTATTAGTTATGGTTGTAGAAGCAGTATCTCCTAAAGGAATAGATAATCTTGCTATTCCAGCTATTGGTGCAATTTCGTTTATTTTCTTAAATGGAGGTATTTAATTGGTTCTGATAATTATTGATGGATTAGATGCATCAGGGAAAAGCACTCAAGCTGATTTATTAATAAGCCATCTAAAAAATATTAGGAAAACTTATTTTTTAAGATCTCATCCTTCGGATGATAATTTTTTCGGTAAAAGGGCAAGAGAATATTTATTCATTAAAACTAAAAACGCACATATTGCTGCAAGTTTATTTTATTTATTAGATGTGATACGTTCAATTGTTTTATACAGTTGGAGGTCAGCAGATTATGTCATTTATGTACGTTACTTATTAGGAACCGCTTATTTACCAGCTCCTTTACATAAGATCACATTTCTTTTCTTCTCAAAAACCGTGCCTGTCTCAGATAACATGTTTTATTTAAAAGTCAGTCCAGCAGAAGCTTTTAGGCGCATAGTTAATAATCGCGTAAAAATTGAAAGATTTGAAACATTAAATGAATTAAATAAAACCTCCGAAAAAGCAATGGAATTAATAACAAATAGTAAATGGAAAATTATCGAAGGAGATCAACCAGTTAAAGAAATTCATGAACAGATTCTAAAAAAAATAGGATTAAAAAAATTAAAATAAGAAATTAATTTTTAAGAAATAATATTCTAAAAATTCTCTTATGTTTTATAAATTATACACAAATTATGAATAAAATACTTATAATGTTTTAATATTTGTTTTACTTTTTGAGGTTAAACTTTAGAAAACGATGGTGAAAATTTGCATAAGTTAAAACTCGTCATATTTGATTTAGAGGGGCTTTCTTTTAATGATACTATTAATGATGTAACAATAGAAAACTTATGTTTATATGAGGCAATTAAAGAAAAAAATCAAAAGATCACAATTAGTGAGGTTAAAAATCTTCTATACAGAAATCCAAAGAACATACTAAAGAAATATCTACCTGATTTTAGTTATGAAAGTTATAAGAAATATATTGAATTTTTAAATATTAATATTAAAGAACTGAAAGAGGTTAATGGTGTATGGGAAATTTTTCAATGGTTTAAAGCACATGATATTAAAGTTGCTTTGGTCAGTAATTTGCCAGCTTTAATAGTTAAGCAAATACTTGATAATTTTGGATGGTTAGCTAATGAAGCTTATGATTACTGGATTTGTAGTGAAATTGTTGAAGAGTGGAGACCTAGTTCAATTATGGTTCGAAGATCAATGAGGCATTTCAATATTTGGAATCTTAAAGAAGTTATCAAAGTCAGTTCAACGCCTTCAGGTATACTTGAGGGGAAAAATGCTGGTGTACTTACGATAGCTATGAAATCAAAAGGATATTCTGATTCTGAATTATTAGAGAAAAACCCTGATAACTTCTTCCTAAATTTTAAAGAGTTGCTGGGTTGGTTGAAGGAAAATGGTTTTATTTAATGTCTGGTTCTTTGACTAGAAAAATAACTGTAAAAAAAATTGGTATAATAAATAAATATTGTAACCAAAAGGGAAGTTGATGGTCGACGTTATCATAGATCCATCCCCCCATTATTGCCCCTATACTTGCTGTAAGCATACCCCAAAATCCACGGCTACCATTAACTTTTCCTCTATGTTCTTTTGGTACAAGATCAGCAGTCAAAGCATTTGCTGCACTTCCCATCATAACTTGCAGAACACCAATCATTGTCATGGATAAAATAAGTCTCCAAAAATCCCCATAAACAAAAAGAGGTATCGCAATACCCCATAGTATATAGGAAAATATTATTGGCTTCTTCTTTCCAATAATATCTATTAATTTACCTCCAGGTATAGCAAAAATTATCATTGTTATAAATAAGCTAGCCATTATCCAGCTAAGTTGAATCTCAGTGATAAGAAGATCTTCAATAATGTATAAAACAAAAATGGGCATAAACATTTGAATTGCGAAAGACATTACAACATCCACTAAAAATAGTATAAAAGCAGTTTTAGGTACTTTTTCCCATACAGTAACACTCTCTTTAAGACTCTGGGGATAACTTGAAACGATTTCACGGAAATTTACTGGTTTAGGGTCTTCAAGGGTTTCAGTTAACCTACTTCGAATTAAAGCCGACCCTAAAAAAGCTATTACTACCAATCCATAACTTAATCTCATACTGGGTATTAGACCCATCCTCAGATATAGAAAACCCGCAAGTAATGGTGAGGGAGTAGTGCTAACGCTCATTATTAAATTAATTAGACTGAACGCCATTCCTCTTTTTTCACTTGGTACACTGTCTGCAACTAAAGCATTCATTGCAGGTAGATAGATCATTGTGAAGCCAGTAATTATCGAACCTAAAAGAATCCATTCCCAGTTTGGAGCAAATACATAGAGAACACGAGCAAATCCAGCAACTGCAGTCATACTAAAAATTAACCATTTACGTCCATACTTATCAGCAAGGTATCCCCCCGGGATTTGTGAAAAAGCTTGAGAAAGGTTTGCAGCTGCTTGTATTAATCCGATAGAAGACGCTGTACCGCCAAGAGCTTTAATGTAAAGTGGATAATAAGTTGTTGGGAGTTCATTAAAGAAATCCATAAAAAACCAACTTGTAAGCATTATTGCAAAATTGCCAGTTACAAAAGCAAATTCTCTACGTATTTTACCCTTGAAACTTCTTTCTTCAGACATTGAATGCCACTGAGTTCAGCAACTGTAAAAGTATATAAACAAAACGAGTATCTTTCAATACCTGTAATTTTTCATCTTTGTCTTTTCGAGCATTTTTAAGGATCTTTTTAACGTTTTAAGTTTTTTTTATTACCGTTTTAAAAAATTATCTCTAGATATGTTATTTTTCAATTTTTATTGATCCTGTTGATGTTTTTGAGATATATAATGGTTTATTATAAGAAGAGGTTTCATTGGGGTAATCTTTTCTATAATGAGCGCCTCTACTTTCTTTTCTTTCCATTGCACTCCTTATAATTATTTCTGCTGTATCAAGACCCATTAATAATTCTAGTGCACTAAGAACCATCTGTCCATCAGCTGCTGAAATTCTATAAGCCATGTTTCTTAAGTCAATTATTTCTTCAAAGGCATCACTTAGACTAATGCTATCTCTAATTATTCCAACTTGTGCCCACATTGTTTCTCTTAGTCGATTCATGAGAATAAATGCGTCAAAACCTGATTCTCTTTTTTGTAGTAAATTATATTTTTCGTTTTCTTCTTCTACTAGGTCTTCAAATAATGTTTTGCTTCGTTTATTTTTTTTCGCATTCTTTGCAGCTGCAGCACCAGCTCTTTTACCAAAGACTATTGCTTCAGTTAAAGCATTACCACCATGTCTATTCGCACCATGAACTCCACCCACAACTTCTCCTGCAGCATATAAACCTGGAACACCCGTGTAACCGTTTTCGTCTATTACCAATCCACCCATGCAAAAATGACTAATTGGGGCTACTTTGAAAGGTTTTTCAAGGGCTTTAAGCTTCTCAACTAGAGTTTTCATTAGCCCTTCTGAGGCTATTTCTTTTTGGCTCTTTTTTTCAAAGACTTCTCTAGCATCTATTAGAACCGATCCATCAACTCCTCCCCCTTGATTAATTTCAATCATCATAGCACGGCTAAGCAGATCACGACTCTTTAAAACATATGGTCTAGAAGTAATTCTATATTTTTTAGGGATATCCTCCCCTAAAGCATTCATTATTTTGCCTTCTTCCGCGATTGTACCTCCGATTAAAGAAGGAGGTACTCCTGCTTCTGCTAAAGCGATAGGAAAAAACTGGACAAACTCCATATCTCGAAGTTTTGCTCCTGCATGATAACCTAAACTATATCCATCACCCGTAGTATGTAAAGGGCAATCAGTTCTTTTGTAGAGGGCTCCTGCTCCTCCCGTAGCCAGTATGATTGTTTTTGTTCTAATTGTAATAGAGTTATTATTATGAAAATCAAAACCAACAGCCCCTATGATTCTTCCTCCTTTTTTCAATAATTTAGTGATGATAATATTTTCATAAAATTCTATACCTAAGTTTTTAATGTATTTAACCATCGGTTCAGTTAGTGCCCATCCAGGGGTTGGGGCTTTACCTACACTTATGCCCTCTTTATTAATCCTAATATCAACACCGTATTTTTTCAACTCTATGCAGCATTTTTCTCCTTCATTAGAGAGAATTTTCAAAAGTTTAGGATCATTAATATTCTTACCAACCTTCATTGAGTCAAAAAAATGTTCTTCAGGAGTTAGGTCATTTATTGCAGCCCTAAATCCCCCACCAGAGACAAAAGTAGAATTATTCATTCCCATTGGAGCTTTAGAAATAATAATGATTTCACAGCCTGTTTCATATGCTTCAATAGCTGCTCTCAAACCAGCTGCTCCGCTTCCAATTACTAGAATATCTGTATCTAATACTGATACCATAGTACTATGTTATTCACAATTAGTTTTAATAACTGATCCTTTTTCGATTCTGCCCTCTAATAGTTTATTAATAATATTAATCATTCTTGGTTAATTTAATTAAGCAGAAATCTTCAGCTGACTCTCTTGTTATGACAGGCTCAATTTCCAAGTTTTTATCAATTTGCATTAACGTGGCTCTAATTGATGGTAAAACCAAATTACTGCATAACCCATTTAGAAAATAACCACAGTCTATGCCTATTTCCAGATAGAGTTCGTTAAATGGGCATTTATTGATTAAAAAAGTGTAGCTGTCTTCTGTTTTTTTATGTATTTTAATATCAGCCCCTGTTTCAGTCATGAATGCTTTGAATATTTCTGCTCCTTTTTCAATAGGGTGAAGTGTTTTTGGTAAGTTTTTTTCATATCTTTTTGCTATAAGTACACCCTGTTCAGTTGATGCTGATTCTAACATTTGTAATGCTTCTCGCGTCCCCAATTTTTTAATAACTTCAATTAAGTATAATGATAACAAAGTATAACCATAACTATAATTTGTAGTCATATGTTTGATGCAGTGTAGAACTTTTTAAAATTTTTTACTAAGATAGTTTGCATTCTTATTCCTTTTATATGTAATAACTTTATTTTTTAATTTTTATTCTAGGTGTTTGTATATTGCGGCAGATAAAAAGAAAGCAGTTAAAGTGAAAATTATTATGCCACTTGTAGCAATATTGAAAAGTGCTGAAGTAAAAATCCCAACTATTACACTTAGTACACCTATAATAACTGAAATTATTGAAGTTTTTTTAAATCCTTTATTAAATTGAAGTGCTGTTAGACCAGGCAAAACTAGCAGAGCAACAACTAAAATCATACCAACGACTTTTATGCTTAAAACAATAGTAACTGCAACAAGAATGTTTAATCCAGTTTCTAAAACATTTACTGGAATACCCATAAGTCTAGACGCTTCTTCATCGAAAGTTATTGATAATAATTCTTTGTAAAAAACTATTATTAGAATAAGTGTCACTATTCCTAGACTCGAAATTAATATTAAATCAAATTGGCCAATTGTTAGAATACTACCAAATAAATAACTGAATAAATCAACATTAAAACCACCTGCAAGGCTAATTAGAATTAATCCTATACTGAAACCAATTGATAACATTACAGCAATTGCTGAATCAGATTGTGCTAATCCTTTTCTTCTGATATAATTAATCAATAATACACCAATAATTGAAATAATTAGTGCAGTTAGTAACGGGTTTATTCCAAGAAATAGTCCAAGTGCAATACCTCCAAAACTGATGTGTGCGACGCCGTCTCCTATCATTGATTCTTTCCTTAATATTATAAATAATCCAATCAAAGCACAGACTAGAGCAGCAATTGAGCCACCAATTAGAGCATTCTGGAAGAAATGGTAACTAATTAATTTTAATGGGTCAAACATCCTCAAATAATCCCTCACACATATGTTCATGGAAAACAAATCGGAAATGCTGCCCATACGCTTTTTTAAGAACTTCCGAAAATTTGTTTTCGTCACTAATATCTGCTACATTCACTTCTCTATTAACGCAAACAACTCTTCCCATTCTACAAAAAACAGCAGATAGATCGTGGCTTACATCTAATATGGTAACTCTAGTTTTAAGGTTTAAATCACTTAGTTTCATGTAAAATCTTTCTTGGGTTTGTGGATCAACGCCTGAAACAGGTTCATCCAAGAATAGTATCTCAGGGTCTCTAACCATTGCTTTTGCTACAAAGATTCTTTGTTTTTGACCACCACTTAAATGACCAATTCTTTTATCAGCAAAATCGTTTAACCCCATAAATTTGAGCATTTCATCTACGCGTTTCCAATCTTCTGGTTTTAATTTTTTACCAATATTTCCTCTATTAATCCTTCCAAGACTTACTAACTCCCTTACTGTAAGTGGAAAATCTTTATCAAAACTATTTGATTCTTGACTGACATAAGCAATTCTTTTCCATTCATTAAATGACTCTATCGGTTCACCAAATAGGGTTATTTTTCCTTCATCTTTTGGGAGTAAACCTAAAATTGTTTTTATTAAAGTTGTTTTTCCTCCACCGTTGGGTCCTACCACTCCAACAAAATCTCCTCTAAAAATCTTCAAATTTGCTGATTTAATTATTTTTTCCCCATTCCTAGAGACGTTTAAATCTTCAATATCTATTAAAACTTCTTTTTCATCCATTATTCATTCAACCCCAAATTAAGATTCGTTAAGTTTTGCTTCATTTGTTCTAAATAATCAAAACCATCTGTCTCACCATTCATATGATAGATTTTTAAAATTTTAATTTCTTTACTAGATTTTCTACTTAGTTCCTCTTTTATTACTTGGACATATATATCAGAGTATCCTGGTTCTATATAAAAAACATCAGCTTTTTCATTTAACATAATTTCTATAATTTCAGACAATGTTTGTGTACTTGGTTGTTGATCGGCAGATAGTCCAATAATGCTGTATTGAGTCAGATTATAATCTCTAGCGATATAACCAAAAGCTTCATGAGTAGTAAAAAAGACTCTTTTTTCTAAATTATGCATTTTTTTATTGTATTCATTTTCAATATTTTCTAATTTTATTTTTAATTTATTCCAGTTCTGTGAGTAATACTCTGCATTTTCTGGATCAACTTTTAAGAGTGCTTGATAAATTTTTGTTGCTTGTAATATTGCCATTCGAGGACTTACCCATGTATGTGGGTCGTATTGTCCATGTTCCTCTATTTCTGTTTGTTCAGTATTAGTTATTAGGTTAAGTCCTGAAGTTGTGTCGACAATAATTTTTCCTTCAGTGTTAATGATTGGAAGTATGTCTTCAGTTATCCAATTATCAAATCCAGCTCCATTATATATTATTAAATCCGCATCGTTAGAAGTGATTATACTCTTCATAGAAGGTTGCCAACTATGGGCTTCAACTCCTGGTTCAATTAAACTGATTACTGAAACTTTTTCAGCTCCGATCTGTTCAGCAATATATGCTAAAGGGTAAAATGTAGCAACGATTTTTATGTTACCTTCTGAAACGGTTCCTTGGAATCCTACTGATAAATATAAACTTGAAAATAGGATTATTAAAACAATAATTGGTATTGTTGATAAAAGTAACCGTTTCTTTTTTTCCATAAGTGGTTTAAATGTTTGGAACCTAATAAAGAATTTCTACTTATTAATAAAAAATATTATATTATTATAAGATTCTTAATAATTGATATTAATGCCTATTATTAGCATATCTATTAATGATAATTTATTGAAAGAACTTGATAATATACAGGCAGATTATGGTTATTCTGGGCGGTCTGAATTGATAAGAGCCGCAATCCGTCTAATTGTCAATGAATCAAGGGATAAACGAAAAACAACAGGGAACATTGTTGCTCTTTTAATAGCTCTTCATAGATATGATATTAAACAACACGTTACTCATATTCAATCAAAATATCTTGACGTGATTAATACTCAACTACATAGTAAATTTAAAGAAGGTAAATGTATGGAACTTTTTATCTTAGATGGAAATGCTGCACGAATTAAAGAATTAAGTAACGAGTTGCAAAAAAACGAAGAAAACGATTATGTTAAATTAATCATTATTTAAGTTAAATTCTATTTACTGGAGAATCAGAGAAATGATTATGCTTGAAGCAAATGAAAAGAACATTGAAACTGCTTCAAATATTATATTAAATGGTGGAATAGTGATCTATCCTACTGAAACTGTTTATGGTATTGGTTGTGATCCTTCCAATGCTAATGCTGTAAAAAAAATTTATATGATTAAAGGAAGAGAAAAGAAACCTTTACCTTTGATATCCGCTGACATTGAATCAGTTCAAAATTTGGTAGTAATGAATACTATAGCAATGAAATTTGCTGAAATTTTTTGGCCTGGACCACTAATGATGATTTTACCTTCAAAAGTCGAATTTAACGAATTAGTTTCTCAAGGTACAAATACTTTAGGTATAAGAGTCACTTCTCATCCTGTTGCTAATAAACTTGCCAAATTAAGTGGTGGTAGTATTATTAGTACAAGTGCAAACATTTCTGGACAAAAACCTGCTCTTTCAGCTCAAGAAGCATCAAAATATTTTGAGAATGATGTTGATTTAATTCTCGATGGGGGAGTATCTGAATCAAATCAGCCCTCAACTATAATTGACCTATCCAATAAACCTACAATTTTAAGGCTTGGCTCCATTACCAAAGAACAAATAGATAATATTCTAGATAATTTATAATTTCCAGCCTTTATTAACTAGTTTTGCTACATTCACATTTAATGGAGCTTTAACTGTTTTAGCTACAGGTACGCATTTAGTTCTAAAAATATACATTAAGTAACATGGGGCTTCTACTTCTGTTAATGTTTCCCAATTTGCCATACCTTTTGCTATGATAATATTGCTTGAAAAGAATATTTTATTGAATTCTGTTGAAGTCTCATTAAGATTAACACCTATCGCATCTGTTCCAGTAGATATTAAATAATTTGCTTCTTCTAAAATCCCTACACTTATTGCATCCTTTAATAGGGCATCATTTAGACATGGGCCTCCTTTAACAGCAACGGTTGTAATACAGTTTCGTTCTTTTAATTCTCTAATAACTAATTTATCAAAAGCAATTTCTCCGGCATTATCGGTTAGATAAAGAACTTTAACCCCTGGTGCCAATAATTTTTCTAGTTTATTGGAGTCGTCAATGAAAAACCCTTCATCAAGTCCCTTTAAAGCTTCTTCAACATCGTAACTATGATCTGGTACATCAAATTCAATTACATTACCTATACATGCAACTTTTAGAGCTGATCTAAACCTTTCAGATTTAGGTTGATTTTGAATATATTCTTCCATTTTTGGTAAAATTTCTAAAGCTTTCTTATTTGATTCAATTTTTAAATTAGCATAAGGATCATCACAGTTCGTAATTTTTCTTAAAAGTCTACAACGTTCTGCTCCAATAAAGCTTGGAACTGCTTCAGAGTTAAATTTTTCATCCATTAATTTAAAAAGTTCTTGAAGGGCTAAAAATCGGTTAGATTCATTATCTGTTGATCGTTCAATTATTTTATATCCCCTATGTAAAAGACAATATCCACACTGTGAATTAACCTTCATCTTGAATACTCAACGGGTTGAAGTATTGCTTAAATATTTGGTTTAGTAGGAATACCCTTTTTCATTAGAAGGACTATTAAATTTGAGATGCTTAAAGACTTTAATTTATTGGTAACTACAGAGAGGATTCTCGAGAGTAAAGCTTGTAGTGAATTATGGATACTCCTAAAAGCAATAGGTGAAGAAAACCCCATTGTTGATAGAATAGGTATTTGGGGTTTAATAGCTGCAAAAACAAGCATTGATCCTGTAGATTCAGTAATAAAAATGGTAAAAGAAATTAGAGAAAATCCTACAAAATACAATTCTCTATTTAGAGTTTTACCTATTCAAAAAATTGTACAGACCTCTATTGAAAACATTGTTGAAGCCTCTAAAGAATATTCAACAAAAATTAATCCTGAAGAGTCTTTTAGAATTACTTTTGAGAAACGTCGAAGTAAATTATCTTCAAGAACAGTGATTGATGCAGTTGCTGAAGAATTTCAACAAAAAGTTGATTTAACAAATCCTGATTGGGTTGTATTAATAGAAATTTTAGGTCGAATAACTGGAATCTCTTTGATCCATTCATCTGAGATACTTAATATCCAAAAAGAACGCGCTAAAGCTCTTTTTGCCGATAAAGAAAATTAACTGTTATAAATCTATTTTTATTATTTAACGCTTTAAACGTAATAAGCTTCCACGTTCAATAATTAAATTAATTAAATTTTCGACACTTTGTTCTCCTAAAGCTTCGATCTCTAGATCTGAAACATTGAAAAGGGTTTTTAATCGTTTATATTTTTCTGAATAGACATCAAGGACGCTATCATCTTCTTTACCAATTATTTTTACTACGTTTTTGAAAGCTTGTTCAGAAATATTTTGTTTATCTGCAAAAATAATTAACGCTAAATCACGTGTATCTTTTTTTATTCCCATTATTTCTAAAGCTTTACTAATTTGATCATTGCATGAAGCATATAGAAGAGTTTCTAATGGAATACTTTTTGAAACATTTTCACCTTCATCAAAAGCATTTACAGCATTTACAGCTGACATGAATAGATGTTCCCATCCTCCAACATTTTTTGCATCAAAAAATTGAAAAATACATGGTTTAATTTCTTCAGATACTTCGCTTAGAAATTTTTGTATGTCATTAAACTTTTTTGTACGAAAACCACCAATGGTTACCCACCATTTGGAATCTTTAATATTAGCAGACTTCATTATTTTAATCCCAACCAATTATATAGATGGAAAAGAATTTTCTGTTATTAAACTCCCTGTTTTCTTACATTTTCGAGTAGTTTATCGACTTCCTGTTCATTGTTGAAGAAATTTGTGGCTACTCTTATTCCTGCAGCACGTAAACTAATATAAAATCCCTCAGCCTTTAAGGTAGATATTGTGTCAAGATTATTTTTAGTATTGAATGTTACGATTCCTGCTCTATATTTTCTTTCCTCTGGTGTAACAATTTTAGCTCCTAAAAATGATAAACCATCATAAAGTCGTTGATTGAGTTTTAATATTTGTGTTTCAATCTGTGATGGTCCTAATTTTAACATTAAATCTATTGCAGCTTTGGTACCCACGGTACTTAGATAACTTGGTTCACCAAACTCGTATTTTTTAGCTGTGGGTTTTAAATAAGGTCTATCAAGGCTATGTTTCTCGACTGCGCGATATCCCCATAATTGGGGGTCCATATTTGCGACATGTTCTTTTGATACATATAAAAAACCTGCTCCACTACAACCTAGAAGCCATTTATATGCTCCATTAGCATAAAAATCAACTTTATCTTTTTTAACATCAATTTTTAGAGCACCAGCAGCTTGAATACCATCAACAACTAAGTATCCATCGTTTTCATGTATGAGATCAGCAAATTCTCTTAAATTATGTCGACCACCCGACATCCACTCCACTTGGCTTAACGCAATAGCTTTAGTAGAGTCATCGACTGCTTTTTCAACATCTTCAAGATGTACATATCCTTCTCTACCTCTAATAATTCGTATTTCAACACCCTTATTTCTTTGAGCTAACCAGGGGATTTGGTTTGCGGGATTTTCTAAATCGTTAATAATTATACTGTCGCCTTTCTTAAAACGAAGAATTTCTGAAACAACAGCTAAACCTGATGAAGTGTTTGGTTGAAAACATGCCTCATCTTTGTTGCAGCCTATGAGTCTTGACCAGCTTTCAATTGTTTCAAGAGTTCGTTGATCACCTTTTCTATCAAGATTATCCCAATCATCAAGGTAATTTCTAATAGCTTCTTGAACTGGTATCGATGGTGGACTATGATTAGCTGTATCAAAAAACTTTATTTTTTTTGTTATAGGAAAATATTCTTCTCGAATCTTCTCTACATTCATATTTATTTAAATTAATTATCAACGTTAAAATCTTAGTTATAAAAAGAGATTATATTAAGAAAAAAAAGCAGTTATTATTTAAAATATTTCGAATAAAACTTTTTTTAAAGATACTATGTAAATGTTAAACTACAAGCCGGGTATTCTGTAATTTTTTTTAAACCAATTTTTTGTGCAGTAGCAATTGATGCTTTATTTTTTGACCAACAGTGCCACCCTAAATGTTTGTATCCTTTAGATGCTGCTAATTTTACTAATTTTTTAGTCATCTCTGTAGCTAAGCCTTGTTTTTGGTGGTTAGGTAAAACCTCAATTCCTACTTCGAATTTATCTTGAAAGTTATATTCAGATAAACAGAATCCAGCAACTTTTTTTCTTTTAAGCGCAACAATTCCAAAATGTTCTCTATTAAGGAAGTCATCGGGACTGTCTGTCTCTGAACGCATTTCTTCCAATAATAATTCCATATTTTCTAAAGGTTTCATTATAAATTGTTTGCTAACCTCAACAAATTCGTAATCATTAACAGGTTCAGATTCCCATTTTTTATCATCGAGGTTAAAACCATAATATTCTCTGAAACCTATCTCAGCTTTAGCATCGTAAAATATTTCTTTGAGAACTTTAGTCCACTCCCCTCTATCAGGATAAGCGACAAATGTAGGTCCACGTAAATATGCAACAAAATATTGTTGATCTAGAATCATGTTAATATCTTTTCTAAAAGTTTGATTTTCTGGGTCACCATAAATAAAGACTCTTTTATTTTCCCAGGTTATTGCTACTTTAGGGTTTTTAATATCATCTACATATATGGGTGACACAGTTTTTCCTGCTAAGATTCTTTCTAAAGCAAGATGAATAGTCGGTGACTTGAATATTTCACGTGCTATTTCGAAGTTTCTGAGTTCATGTAACATTGTTATCATTTTGATTATGTACTATAATATTTAAGCACCTTCTTTTTTACAATTTTTTCTTATTTTTATGTTCGATACACTTTTAGTATGGCTTAGACATAATAATAAATGAACTGAGAGTATTCATTATGAGTGTATTTGATAAAGAGGATTTAAGTGTAATAAAGATTGGTGATCTGAATCAATATTCACGTCAAATTAACCTTATTGTTAGAGTGATAAGCAAAACTGAGGTTAGAGAAGTTATTACTAGAAACGATGAGACTAAACATAATGTTTGTGAAGCCTTAGTCGCAGATGATACTGGGGCAGTATATCTAACATTATGGGATGATCTTGTTGAAGAAATTCAAGAAGACCAAGTAATATCAATAACAAATGGTTACATGAACACCTTTAAGAGTAGTATGCGACTCAATATAGGACGATATGGTAGTTGGGAACCTCTAGAAGAAGCTACTTTTGACGAAGTCAACCTCGAAAATAATATTTCAGCTAGACAAGTTGAATATAGTGGACGAAGAAGTAGCGGATATGGTTCGAGAAGAAGATATTAAAATTAATAGACTTAATATTCTTCCTTTAACTCTTCTCCTTTTATGTCTACAATAGGATTTAAAGAAATTGTTATACTAGAAACAAGTAAAGGAAAAATTGAGATTGAATTAAATAGAGCTAAAGCCCCCATTACTGTTGAAAATTTTGTAAAGTATGTTAAAGATGGGTTTTTTAATGGAACCATTTTTCATAGAGTTATTCCAGGTTTCATGGTTCAAGGCGGAGGCTTCCTCCCTGATGGTACACAAAAAAAGACGAGATCACCAATTAACTTAGAAGCAAGAAATGGTTTAAGAAACCTAGCTGGGAGTGTTGCCATGGCGAGAACAATGGAACCTAATAGTGCAACTTCTCAGTTTTTCATAAATTTAGTTGATAATAAATTCCTTGATGCAGCAACAGGAAATGATGGTTATGCAGTTTTTGGTATGGTTATTTCAGGATTTGAAATAGTTAAAAGCATGGCTAATGTAAAAACAGGCTCAAGAGGCATGCATCAAGACTGGCCAATTGAAGATGTATTAATCAAACAGGCATCCATAAAATAATCTATTTTAGGGTCATATTTAATATTCTAATAACCATTCACAATAGATACAATTGATTAACAAAATTAAAGTTGCAATAAATAAATTCCCTTTTAGTGGTCAATTTGGTTCAACCGAAAATGGAATACAAACTAATGCGATAGAACAAGGTGGTTTAACAACTCTTCTTTCGGACCTTGGCTGCGAAATTACAGAAACATTCACTGCTAAACTCACTTTAGATGAAGAAAAACAGTATGGATCACAACATAGAATGGGTTTAGCCTCTAATCATTTATCGAAAAAGGTTTCTGAACAAATAAAATCTAATGTATTTCCTTTTGGTTTACTTCAAAATTGTAATGGTCTCATGGGGATGCTTGCTGGAGTGCAACATAGCGGAACAAGAAAAAACCCAATTAAAGTGGGTTTAATATGGATTGATGCTCATGGTGATTTCAATACCCCAGAAACAACCTTAAGTGGTATGTTGGGTGGAATGCCTGTTGCTATAAGTTGTGGACTTTGCTTAGAAAGATTAAGACGTACTTGTGGTTTAGATCCTCCATTACCAACAAAATATGTTACAATGGTGGGGGTTAGGGATACTGATCCATTTGAACAAGAACTAATTGATAGAAGCCAAATCGAACATATTACTGTTAAAGATATTCGACTTTTATCTCCTAGAGTAATGCAACAAGTTGAACGACTTGCAGAATTAACTGACAAAATCTATGTTCACATCGATCTTGATGTACTTGATCCAAGCGACATTCCAGGTGCCGGGCTTCCAGTCGCTGGTGGTCCTACTGCAAATGAATTATCAGCAGCTTTAGAACTTATTTTTAGTCATCAAAAAACCGCTGCGTTCGGGGTAGCTAGTTATCCTGCATCTAGAGATCATGATAAACTTGGTTTAAAATCAGTCTTCAAACTTTTTGAAGGAGTTGTAAGAGGAATACAGAAAAGATCTTAAATTATTAATGTTTCTTTCTCAATTTTTCTATTTTTAATACTAATGTCTGAGACTTTAAATTTACGATTTCCATATAAATTAGCATATTCTTCTTCATTATATAACGCTTCCACAATTCGTGCTAAAGCATCACATTTCATTATTCCACTGCCACTAGATGCCCCAATATAGATGAATCCTGGGCCTTCCTCAACTACAGGTGTTTTATCAAAACTGTTAATGTCATACTGTCCTGCCCAAGCATTTTCTGGACGCACATTATCAAAACATGGTAAATATTGAACAAGAACATGATATATGTTATTTGAATAGTATTCGTCTTCAGGTTGTGGATTGTCTTCACATTCAAATTTACGACCTAACTCATCAGCACACCCAAGCCAAATGCTCTCTTCAGTTTTTTCCCCTTTAAGATATATGCCCGCTTTCGGTAAAATAATTAATGGTAAAATATTAGACTCATTTAGACCTTCTACCTTTAATAACCTGTTTAATCGATGATCTTTAAATGCGAATAACTGCCTTTTTTTAGGTCTCATAAAACAATCATATCCTATTGGATCAAATAATTCTGCTGCCCATGTACCTGTAGCAACAACGGTAGTTTCAGCAAGAATTCTTCCTTTAGGTGTATTGACTCCCGCAATACGACTTTCTTGCCAGACAAAAGGTTCATCTGGTATACCTAGTGGTTCAACAGGTTCGTGAAGAAGTTTTGTAGCTATAGTATTGTAATGGATCTCTCCACCAAGTCTTAAAAATTCTGCTTCATAAGCTCTTACAAGAGCGTCAGCGTCTAGACTGCCACATTTTACACCATAAACCCCAATATCAATATTTTCTAAACCAAGTATCTCCGATTCTTCGTTTTCTGTGAAATCTATTTCTAAATCTGGTATATATTCCTTAATCTCTTTACCCGAATATAGTTGAGTTTCAGCTCCTCTTTTAGTCATTACTTCTATTGAGATTTTATTCCGCGAATATTGCTCTTCACTGAATAGCCAAATATAGCCTTGTTGGCTTAATTTTATATCATACCCCATTTTTTCTTGAAAATTATGAAACCAATCTATTGTACTATCAGCAAGAAGATAGTTCGCTTCTCCTGTAAACAAGTTTCTATAAGCGCCTTCACTTTTACCACTGTTACCTTGAGCTGGTCCATTTAATTTATCAATTAATACAACTTTTAATGTAGGGTCTCTTTTTTTAAGGTAATATGCTGAGCTCATTCCGAGAATACCAGCACCGACGATGAGGATATCAGTCTCCATTTCTTTAAAAATCCCTCTTTACATCAATTTAATATTATATCTTGTTTTGGATGTTTTTATTACATTTTAATAATTATTTAATGCTTTTATAACACTTTTTCTAAATTATATTCGCGATAACATAATATTTTTCCTCGCTTATTCTTAATGTATGGCATATTCCAAAAAAACAGATGAGGGACTTATTGTTCCTAAAAAATGGTATGATGCACTTCCTCGAGTTAGTTGGAATAGATTTACTAAAGTTGAAACCAATTTTCCATGGTTTGATGTTTATGAGACTACTCCTGAAACATATGCAATTTATGAATCTGGACAATTTGAAGAAGTGATTAGTTATTTGGTTTTAGGGGAAGAAAAAGCTGCTTTAATTGATTCAGGTAATGGTATAGGTGATATTAAGGATTTAACTGAAGAGCTTACTGATTTACCTATTGAAGTTATTAATACTCATGCACATGGTGATCATGTTGGTGGAAATTGGGCTTTCGAAGAAGTAGCTGCTTTTAACCATCAATATGTTAGAGACCGAATGAAGGGTAGAAGTAATCAGGAATTGGGTAATTTTCTTAAAGAAGAAATGTTAAACAAACCTCTTCCTAAAGGAGTAGATAAAAATACATTCTCGTTACAACCTTATGAAGTAACTAGATGGTTAAAAGAAAATGATCTCATTGATCTAGGAGGTAAAACTCTTAAGGTAATTCATACTCCCGGTCACACGCCTGATGGTATATGTCTACTTGAATCTAAAGAAAATTTGTTATTTACAGGAGACACTTTTTATCCTGCACCAATTTACATCTATTCGAAAGGAACAAGCCTTGAAGAATTTATTACGAGTTACGAAAAGATAATTGCTTTAGATTTCATATGGGCAATGCCTGCACATAACGAAACTATGATTGAGAAAAAGATAGTTGAAGAAGTATTGGCTGCAGCTAAATCTATTAAAAATGGTGAATCTGGAGAATATATTGAAGGATTTGCTAATGGAGTTAATGTTAGAAGATATGATTATGAACGTTTCTCATTAATTGTTAGAGTTCCCTTATAAAATACTTACATACTAGTTTCTTATTTAATTCATAAAAGTGAAAATATTGCTGATCCATACTGTTAATCATAAATTATTTGGTTTAATAGATGTATCTAAATCTTTTATAATAGAAGATTCTGAAGTAATACTAGTTGATACAGGTATTAATTCTTCATCAGCAAATAATATTATAAATGTTCTTGCTCGTAGAGAATACAGCTTATTAGTAGTTACCCTATGCATTTTGACTCATAGTCATAGAGATCATGTAGGTGGGCTCGCATCTTTGAAGAAACTTGGTAATTTCCAAGTTGCAGCTCACGAGGCAGAAGCTGATGATATTGAAAAATCAACAGGAATCGAAGTTGATTTAAAACTAAGAGATGGAGACATACTCCCTTGTGGCATAAAAGTAATTTATCTCCCCGGTCACACTCTAGGCAGTATAGCATTACTTGCTGGAAATACATTAATTGCTGGTGATGCCCTAAGAGGTTCAAAAAAAGGATTAAAGCCTTCTCCAAGTTTATACACTAAAGATAAGGATGCTGCATATGACAGTATCCATCATTTAACAATGTATGATTTTGATAAACTATTTGTTAGCCACGGTGAAAACATTGAATCTAATGGTAAAGAAGCTCTTAAAAAATTAATAGAAAGCCTGAATTAAAGATACATGAATTTATATGCTCCTTATAAGTAACCTTTTTCAATATTTTATAATAATTTTCATAATATAATTTTAAAAGATTTGATTCCTTATTTATTATTGATTATAATGTTCAAGAAAATACTTGTTGCCTTTGATGGTTCCGAGCCTTCTAAACATGCTTTAGATTATGCAGCAGATATGGCTTTTCTATGTAAAGGTACTCTAATAATTTTGACTGTTGTTCCTAGAGTTAATCTACCTTTATACCCTGATGAAAGTAGTGGAACTCCTATAGTTTTTGGACAAGATTTAACTAAATATCAGGATCGTTTGAAAGTATTATATAAAAATTCTTTAACTGAAGCTATAAAAGATGTTAAAGAAAATTTTCCTGATTTAAAAATTGTTGATCTCTTTTTAGAAGGAAGACCTTCAGCAATTATTATCGAAGAAGCTGAAAGAAATGGTGTTGATCTAATAGTTTTAGGTAGCCGTGGAATAGGTGGTATCAGTGGTTGGATCCTTGGAAGTACTAGTCGTAGAGTAGTTGATTCTTGTACAAAACCAGTTTTAGTAGTAAAATAATTTAAATTTTTTATAACAAAACTTTTACTTAACTAAAATAACACTTTGCTGATATGTCTGAACCTACAGATTCCCTTTTAGAAGCTGGTAGAATAGCTGCTCAAGTTAGAGAAGATATTAAAAATAAAGTTAAACCGGGAGTCAAGGTAATTGACTTATGTGATTCAGCAGAAAGAATGATCGGAGATTTAGGTGGAAAACCAGCATTTCCTTGTAATATTGACATAGATAGAGTTGCAGCACACTATGTTTCTCCTTTAGGAGATACAACAGTGATAGAACAAGGGCAACTTGTGAAAGTTGACATTGGTGTTCATATTGATGGGTATATCGCTGATACCGCAGTTACAGTCTGTCTTAATCCTACTCTTAAAAACATGGTTGAAGCGGTTGAAGCTGCTCTTGAAGCTGCAATAAAAACAATCAAGACTGGTGTAAAAACATCTGATATTGGTGCAGTAATTGAACATACTATAAAAAACCGTGGCTTCAAACCTATCCGTAATTTAACTGGGCATAAACTTTCTAGATATATAGTTCATGCTGGAAAAAGCATACCTAACATTCGTACAATGTTAGGCGAGAAATTACTTGAAGGAGAGGTGTTTGCAGTGGAACCATTTACTGTTCTTTCTACTTCTGCTGGAGAAGTTCGAGATGGAGCATCAAGTAACATTTATCGATTTGATAAAAAGAGAAATTTTTCTAATACTATTACTAAAGAAATGTTAAATTTTATTCAATCTGAGTATCGTACTTTACCTTTTGCGAGCCGATGGGTGCTTCGACGTTTTCCAGGTTCCGATGGTATAAATGCTTTCGATGAATTGATAAAATTTAAGAGCATTTACAGTTATCCACAATTAATTGAAAAGACTAATGGTGTTGTAGCTCAAGCTGAGCATACAATTATTGTAACAAATGAGGGGTGTATTGTAACTACTCGATAAAATTTTGTTTCTTTTCTTTTTCGGGGTCTTTCTTTTTATGTATTCGTGATATTATCATATTCCCATCACATCGTGTACAAGCTTCATCATTTTTGAAGATATAGTCTCCTTTCTTAAATTCTCTTACTCTTCTTAAATTACATTTAGGACATTCAAGTGTCGTAAGAATATCTACTTGTGGGATGTCTTGCTTTGTTTGAGAGCTAGGTCTTCCCCCTCTAAATAGCATATAACCTATTGCAGCGAATCCAAGTGCTCCAATCAAAATATATATGTAAGCAGTAATTTGGTCTTCTGTAAAACTTTTAAATCCTAAATATAGACTTGCTAATGATAATATTCCGATAATTACTATTATTACCAGATTTACTCTAGATGCATTTATACTTGTTACTGGAGGTGGGCTCCCACCTTGACTATTTGTTTTCATTATTGACCAACTCCTATTGTATTACCTATTCCTGCTACAATGACGGTGTCACCTGGTCCTGAATAATCCATAATGATTCTTTTAACGGATTCACCAGCTTTCTCTGCTCCCTCTGCTAGTTCTTCTACTAATGGAGCCATGACATGTTCTTGACCTTGTTTTATAGCTATTGCATGTACAGGAATTTTGAATTTGGTTGCTATCTCCTCTATCTTAAACTTCTCTTTTCCGGTTCCCCCGATAGCTGCACCCACTCCTTCAGATACCGCTCCTACTGGTTCACCTTCCATTTTCCCCGCTGCATCAATCATTATAATTATCTTAACTTTACCTTCTTTTTCATTAAGAATATTTATTATTGCTTCATCAGGAGTACCAACTGTTCCACCAGGACCTTTAGCCTTCATAACTATGAGAGTTCTACCATCAAAAGGAACTTCTGCTGAAACCATTTCTTTGGAGATATCTCTTTTAGGATAATCTTTCATAAGTCTTCCCGCTACTATTGGACCAACAGAATCTCCTATCGGTATTCCTTCACGAGTGGCTTGTATTCCAACTGTTAAAGACTCAACTAATTGCATTATTAAAGGTAGAATCATATGAACTTGAAGAATTATATATATGTTCATAGTTTTTTTACCCATAAGGTAATTATGCCTCATGGCTTTGTAGATGTAATTTAACTCAAAAGTTAAGCCTACTAAGTTTTCGAGGTTCTGTCTTTCAATTTCGCTGGCATTAGGTGCAATTGCTTTTACTTCAGCTTCAAATATGTTATGATTAACTTTTAGATACTGATCTAATTTATCTACAATCCCATAAGGATCCATATCGGTAAGAGGTATGCTGATAAATTCTAATATTCTGTCAACTTTGTTAGAGACGTCAACACCGGGTTTTCCGACTTCATTTATTGTGTTTAAAGTAACTCCCCGTGCTTCATCTCGGATTTTTTTTAATCTTCTTAATGTCGCTTCAATTTGGTTAAGCATTTGAAGACTCTGCAACTTTTGTGCATAAACAAGATAAATTATGAATGCGAGGCTAAACAACGTTTGGATTATGACATTGAAATCTGTCTCTTGTTGTAAAATTTGACCAATTAGTATAGACATTTAATCACTGTTGAGAAACTATATACAGTTATAAATCTTAGTCTAAAATGACCTATATAACCATATTAATTTAATTTATTTTTTTACCTTAAATTTTTAAAAATATTATTGAAGGGTGGGCCACCAGCTTTCTTGGTTTTGCGTCGCCGAAGACAACACTAATGCCATGAACGGAGTGTGGTTTAACTTCCGAGTTCGGAATGGGTTCGGGTGGGTCCCACACCCTTTGGCCGGTAACCCAGAGATTGTCTTCATGTCTTAAGCTTAAACATTTCGGTATTAAACAAGGTTAAACTCTATAACCCATATTTTTTTAGTATCTTCCCATTCACCATAAATTTTGGTCCATACTTTCTTGTACTCGTTTAGAGATGACAAACCTTCTTTTATTGCATCTTCTTCAGTTATTTCACATAAAAACTGAGTGTAAATTCTTTTTATGTAGATTTTTTTATCAAGGTATTTAGAGTAACCAATTCTAATTAAGTATGTTTCTCCTTCTTTAACAAATGGTTTTTTAAATCTACGCGTAACTGTTTTTTTCCCATTTAAAATAAGTGGGACTTGTTCTTTTTTCCATAGCAGTGTCAATATATAATGAATATTTTTTTAACTTTAAAAGGTAAAGTATGTTTTAACCTTAATCGAGTAAAAGTTAGTTTATGAATTTTCAACTAATTTAATAATGTCAATTATATCCTTCAATAAGATGATAAGAGAATATGGATTCAAATAATTTTGATCCAGATAACCTTTTTGGATTTTTAGAAATAATTGGTGGTCACTTTTCAGAAGATGGCGATGTTATTGTTGGCATTCTTGATTTAGCACCCAATGTTGAGGCAGCTATTGTTCAGGTCTATCCTGCAGGAACTATAAAAAAGAAATCAGAAGGTCAAAAATTAAATTTAAATCCTTCAGAAATAAAAACTGCTATAGTTGAAATTTCATCAACTGCTAGAGAAGATTATCAGAAAAACGTTGTTTTCTCGCGTATGTCTGATATCCGTAACCCTGTTTTTCTTGATGTGTTAAAACCTAGATCCCACGAATCTTCAAATGTACCTTGTACTCTAGCTATAATTAGCCTACCTCCAATAAGTATAAACATACGTGATAAAAATGTGTTTGAATATATTAAAGAAAAATTTCTTAAATTAAGTGTAACCTCTTTGGAAAGAGTTTTAATTGATGTTGCTGGTTATTCGTTGCCATTTGCAATTAGTTATGCTTATCCTAAGGAAAGAGTATTGATAAGTAAAGAGACCTTTATTTCATTTCTAATACCTGTTGGTATGGTAGATGATAAAGTCGGTTTTGATTTTTATCCTCAAATTCCTGACGAATTAATGCTACTTTTTCCTAATCAGCCCTCTTTAAAAAAGCAATCTTCTTAAGTTATGAAAGTAACCGTTTTTTCTGCAAGGGGTCGTGGTCTAGACAGGTATGACGTTGGGCTCCAGAAAATAATAAAAACTTAATCTGACCGTAGAGGGATGAAGAGTTTTTGGAGCAGAAACCCAAATGCCGGGGGTTCAAATCCTCCCGACCCCATCTTGAACGTAAAAATCGATTTTTCTAGATTTTTTCATAAAAAATAAAAATTTTAATTCTTATAATATTTAAAAATTACATTTTTATTTTTTTCTTTAAGACCAGATATTTCATTTTAACAAATATTTTTTTAGTTGATTCACTTTTTAAGCTACTAATATTCAAATGTCTGTTTAAGACTTTGATTAAATATAAATAGTATATAGAGACTTTATAATAATTGGTGTATTACAAAAATGACTGCAGGTTGGAGCAAAGCTAAGGATAGTAAAAAATTAACTTGGCACTACTTTATGGATGAGAATCGTCCATCATTATGTGGGTTAGCCCCAGCAGCTGAATGTTGCCAGGAAAAACCAGATGAGTATTGGGCTTGTGAAGTTTGCAAAAGGAAGTTAAAAGATCTTCAGTAATTTCATAGCCTCTATTCATTAAATAAAAATAATAACCCGTGTTTTGATTTTTCTGAAAAATCTCACTTATGATGATTTGTGTAATTTAATTTTGTTTCAATTAAAAGTTATTTTGTTTATCAAATATTCCGATAATAAATTCTGTGACTCCAAGGAATATTAGACATAAACCACCAATAAAAAACGTGATCATTTCAATTGGTCCCTCTAAATGAACAACATTATTTACACATTCTGAAAAAACATCTTCTTTTAAAGATATAGATAAGGTATTGTTTATCCCATAGCCCAATAATATGACTCCAGAAATTATTAAAAGTAAACTTAGTAAAAATATTTTTTTAGTAAATGGTTTGATTAATGCTAAACTAATTGAACAAATTATTGGTCCTGCAATAAAGATTGGAAAATGAGTTATTAAAATTCTGTTACCTTCAGCTTCAATAAATTTCAGCATTGCTGCAGTTAAAAAAACACCTGTGAATAAGAATGTCCAACCATATAATTTTGTTTGTTTTAACATGAGACACTATATAGTATAAGATGAAAGTTTATATACCTTTTTATTTTTATAAACACCTAACTTTTAACATGTTTTAAGTATTTTATGTTCTGTCAGACATTAAATTTATGATCATTCTTTCGATCAATTTTTTGTTATAGGAGTTGTAAAAAATTACTTACAAATTATAAACGTAAATAATTGAATGTCATTTTACTTTGTAATTAATATTAAAATTATCATTATTAAAAAAACTGTAAAATTTTTCTGAATTTACTCATGCTTTTAAATGTAAAAATATTCTTTATAATTATGTCTTTTGGAATTAGAGGCAAATGGGTTATCGGGTTTGATGGTTTTGAGCATCGTTTAATTAGAGATGGAGTAGTAGTTGTTGATGGAAACCATATTAAACATATAGGTAAAAGTTATGACGGTAAAGTTGATAGATGGATAAATGCTTCTCATCATTTAGTTTCCCCTGGGTTCATCTGTACTCATTGTCATGCTGCTTCAGCACCCAAAGATAAAAGCTTCATCGATGATACTGGTGCTCGCCATTTTTATATGAGCAGTCTTGGTGAAAATCTTTCTGCTCTTGGTCAAAGCATAAAAAAAGAAGATTACCCCATTTATTCTAGATATAGTTTAGCTGAGCTTTTGAAAAGTGGGTGTACAACTGTTTTAGAAATCGGTATGGTAGGAACTCTAGGTGAATTAGAATCAGCTAAAATATTTGATGAGATTGGTATAAGAGCATTTACTGGTCCGGGAGTCTCTGATGGTGTTTGGGAGAGAAGTGGAGGAGCTAATCTTCAAACTAAATGGCTTGGAATAGAAAAAGGGCTTAAAAATCTTGAAACAGTCGAAAACTATGCTAAGAAATATAATCACGCATTAGATGGGCGATTAAATCCAGCAATTTTAGCGGATACAGTTGATAAGTGTAGTGAAGAATTACAAAAAGAAATTAGAGTTAAAGCAAATAAATTAAAAATACCTGTAACAATACATGCAGCTCAATGGGTTATAGAATTTCAAAACATGCTACGCATGTATAAAAGAACCCCTATAGAATTCTTGTCTGATACAGGTCTCCTTAGTTATGATTTAATTATTGGTCACGGATGGGCGGTTGCAGGGCATCCTCTCGTAAGTTATCCTTCTGTGGGAGGAGGCGATTTA
>JAFGHP010000083.1 GCA_016930055.1 Candidatus Bathyarchaeota archaeon
GGTGGGGTTCGAATCCCTCCCTCCGCACTTACATTAAGACTTGAAGGAAATTGTTATTACCAACGTTTATTGCGTGGAGAAGTCTATTTCAATTTAAGTTAACACATAATCATTAAGTTAGCGTAGATACTGGTTTATATTTATGGAGAGATTCGACGAAATCCGTGGTCAACTTCACCTCCAAGATAAGGTTATTGCAGTTAATGCAGGAAGCTGGGGGCCTCTCTGCGAGAGCGCAAGGAGAGCAATAATAAAGGGCTATCAAGATGAAGCTGCTAGTCGAGGAGATAATCCAGAACTGATGAAGTTATCTAGTGGCTTGGGGAGGTATGACACTATTATTACAGAAGCGAAAAAGACTGTAGGAGTTTTTCTTACATGCAGTCCTGATGAGGTAGCTCTCTGTGACTCCAGTACGACTGCAATGAACATTTTCCTATGGGGCATCAAATGGAGAAAGGGAGATGAAATTTTAACATGTAGTCTTGAAAACCCTGCTGCTATGATACCTATTAAGATTCTTGAGGAGCGCATGGGAGTAAAACTCAAGATTATTGATCAAGGCAATGGAGAACACGACAGCTCTGAAGCTATCTGTGAATCAATCAACCATAAGACACGTTTCGTGTTAATAAGCGACGTAAATTATGCTACTGGAGGGAGGGAAGACCTCACCTCCATCAGCAAGGCAGCACACGACTCTTGTGCTTTGGTACTTGCTGATGGCGTACAGGCAGTAGGAACCAGTGAAGTAAATGTACAGCAATTTAATGTCGATGGCTATGCACTTAATCGCCACAAATTTCTATGCGGTCCTGATGGTGCAGGTGCCTTATTTATACGAAAAGAGGTTTTGGATGAGGTGAAGCCTACATACAGTGGAGTCTTTAGCTCCATTAAACATGCCTCAAGTGATAAAGTCAAACTTCACCCAAGTGCACAACGTTACGAGGTGAGTACCCGTCCTCTTCCTGTAATCGAGGGTGGAACTGCAGCAATGGAATGGATAAGGGACGAAATAGGGCTCCCTTTCATTCTAAAGCATACCCAAAAACTTTACCAAGAACTCTGGGACCGCTTAACAAGTATCCCAGGAGTTAAAGTCTTCTCAAAACGATACCAAAGAAGCCTCCTTAGCTTCACAATCAAGGGAATTGAATCAAAAAAGGTTGTTGAGAAACTACGTGAAGACTATATATACACTCGAGTGATCGAAGCAACAAAACCCCATTGTGTCCGAATAAGCATAGGTTTCTGGAACAGAAATAGTGATATAGAAAAAATTGAGAAAGCTGTAAAAACAATAGCTCACAAATAAAATGAGGGGCTTAAAATTGTGTGCTTTCTTGATTTGAACGCATTGCAGAAGAAGGAGATAATCTTCTTACTCATAGCCACACATGTCTTTCATTTTTTCGAACTCTTATTCTAAGTAGCTCATTTATAAACCCCATTCAGTTAGCCATTGACAGAACTCAATCGTATAGCCTTCCGGATCGAGAACTGAGGTCGTCTTAATATGAAGAATCTTTCCTACATAGATGTCAGTAGGGTTAGTACCCTTCTCTTTTAGATAATCGTACCATGCTTTAGTGTCTTTAACCCAGAGCTGAAAGCGAACGGGTTTTTCTTTGCTTGGTAAGTGGCTACCCATCGATTTATCCACAAGCCCCAAATGCCCTGAGCCACAAATTCGGAAAATGCTGAGCCAATCAAGCTTCATGACCAACTCGAAGCAAAGTGTATCCTTATAAAAAGTTGTAGCAGCAGGTAAATCGTTATAATAAAAAAAGGTGTTAAGACCAACTACATCAAGGTTACTCATGAGGAATATTTATTGTATCAACGTTTTAAACTGTGTGCATCACTATAAATATTTAACTTTCTGCCAACTTAGATTCAAAATTATAACTTTTATGAATTGTTAATATTGAAGAGCAGAATTTGATGAAACATTAAATATGCTAATAGAGTAAGGTAATAAAAGTTATTCACCAAATCCGTTTAAAAAATATCAAAATAAAAGATTTTCTTAAATTCGATTTTAAGGATTGGACCTAAGTTTCTCAGTTATTCTAATTTAGTTATGTGTGTTTTTGTACTTTTAGTAACTCGTCTATTGAAGGGTAGGGGTCTCCTGCCCAGCCATCGAGGTGTGCTCCTCCTCCAAGTAATACGGTTCCACCGGCTGCGATGATGGGGTCACATAGTTCGTTGTCTTGTAGTTCTTCGACTGTATCGCCACCTACTGCAACGAAGCCTGGACCTACAATTGACCTGACGAGTTCTGACCCATTATTGAATCCCTCTTCATAGACTCCCATTGGACCTGCTCTTATTCTCTTTTCGTATGCTTGTAGTTTTTCTGAGTAATACTCGATGGTTGCCATGCCAACGTCTTTTATAAGGGCATTGGGGTACTTGGGTAACTCAGATAAAGGTACATCCTTGAAAACATTCACTCCTTCCTGTATTACGAAGTCTTTTGGGGTCTCTACTGTAAACTTCTTCACGACTTCAGCGAGTAACTCGTTCTCCTTAGGTTTGTTATAGAGCTTCTCAAGAAGTTTGTTGTTACTCTCCCCAAGATTCTTTCCCTTCATTCTAAGTACCTGCGTTGCGGTTAATCCTCCTGTAAAAAGGTCCATCTTGCTGGCTAGCTTCGGTATTGCTTCGAATTTTGGCTTCTTTCCTCCTATAACGATAGCTTTACTCTCGTTGTCCTCATCATCTATCAAGCCTTCTTGGATGCCCAGTTCGTAGTGTGACCTTACACCCACATATGTCTGAGCAATGTGAGGTAACGCCATAACGCTTGAATTTGCACGATGCCAGAGGGGAAGACCATCATTCACACAAGTCTTTATGCCCGCTTTCTTGAAGAAAGGTATATAAGGACACGTCTGATTATCGAATTTCTCTTCATAGTCTATGTATCTAATATTGTCAAGAAGCAGGACCTCACCTTTCTTTAGGTTCTTTATTCTCCTTGCAAGTCTTCCTGTAAGGTATTCCTCTTCCTCGACAAAGGGTTCAAAATTAACTATAGCGTACCTCGTCGAAGTCCCTAGAACATTATAGTGATCGTTAAGTTTCACAAATTCTCTTTCACCCTTCCTACCTTGATGAGCCATAACCACGAGTGGAGAAAATCTCGAATAAAGGTCCAAGATGCTTCCATAAGTCTTAAGCCTAAGGTTAGGACGTTCACGGTTAATTCGTCCATCCTGCCTTACGGGAACATTAATGTCGACCCTCACCAGTGTTGGTCCAACAAGTTGCTTCGAAAGATTGGTAAGCTCATATTCTTCAAGCTTCTTGAGATAATCCATAATACATCACTTTTCTCCTTTTACTTGTTCATTTCAAACAATTGAAGATGACAAGTTCTTTTGAATAGAAAAAACGACTAGCACCGTTTCTAATTCAAAAGAATTAGTGTACATCTATTCACATTATCAAACTTGTTTTTTATTCTTTCTTAAAAATATGGGTAATTTATTATATTTTAAAGTTTTTTGCATCCATTTTATTTAATATGCAAAGATTATTTTAAGACTGAAATAGTTACATATACACTTAAAATAAATCCTAAAAATATTATATTAATTTTAAAATAAACATCGTTTTATAGAATTGTAGGGAAAATCAAATATTAGTCTTTTTAATATATTTATTGATAAGAATTGGATTATATTAGAATTTTAATTGGCGGGTTAGTTGGAAGCATTCTATTAATTATGGAGGGTGGGCCTCTCTTTTTTATTATTGAAGCTTTACATATACCATCTAATTACTTTTCTTTATCGATATTGTTTCTTGTAGGTTTAATTGCAGGATTAATTTCTGCTTCTGGAACATCTGGTGCTATTTCAAGTCTAAGTACTATTCCTATTACGTTTATTTTCTATTTTTTCGCTTTCCAAAGTAATGAGCAAATTTTAGACTATTTAACTAGGAGAATCCAATTACTAGAAACTATTCAAATAATTACACTTATAATAGGGGGTTTAATCGGGGGCATAATTACTAGTAAGTTAATTGGAAAAGAAGAAAAAATATCATTAAAAATCAGATAACTAATTAATAATAAAAACATAATTTTTGTTATAAATATAAAAGTAACTATATTGATATCTTTAATAATTTTGTAATAAATAAAATCTATGCACTTAGTTTGTAATTATACATATAGAAAAAGGGTTATTATTTGAAAAGACTTTTATTCCCGTACCTAGTTACCCCTTCTGCATTCGAGGCGAAATGGCCAAGTGAGCGAAGAACAACAACAGCAAGAAGTAATAACAGAAAGTAGTAAAGGAATCAAGCTATTCGGTGAATGGAGTTTCGATAACATAGAAGTTAGAGATGCAGGCTTGAAAAGATACATTAACCTTAGTCCAGTTCATATCCCTCATTCAGGCGGTCGCCATGCAGCACGGAAATTCCAGAAATCTGACATGAACATCACAGAGAGACTAATAAACGGTTTAATGAAACCTGGAAGCAGTGGCGGTGATAAAGCAAGAATCACGAATTGTGTAAGAACTGCTTTCAAAATAATTAATCTCAAAACAGGTAGAAACCCCATCGAAATTTATGTTAGAGCAATAGAAAATTCTGCTCCCAATGAAGATACAACTCGAATTGGCTATGGTGGAGTAGTATACAGACTAGCGGTAGATATTGCCCCTCAAAGAAGAATAGATCTCGCACTACGCTTCTTAATAAGAGGAATAAAAGAACAGACATTCGGAAATCGTAGAACCTTAGAAGAAATAATTGCAGATCAATTAATTGGAGCAGCAAATAATGATGGCAACAATTTTGCTATAAGAAGAAAAAGAGAGATCGAAAGAGTCGCTCTAGCTTCAAGATAAACTTGATATTAATTTAAAAAATACTTCCTGCAGTAAATCCTAGTAAACCAAAAAACATGCAATATAAAACAAGATTTTTCATTTTTCGGCTGTTTTCTCTAGAGTAATTTTTTATTAAATTTATTGAAATATAAATTAGACCTAAATCTGTAACGAGAACGAAAGGAATATACCAAAAAGAAACATAATTAAACAAAACAGGAAAAACTGATGTAATTGTTGCTGATAAATACAAGATAACTGAAAAATAAGCAGCTGTTTTAGCTCCATAGTTTACAGCTATTGTTCTTATTCCTTTTTTGCCATCTCCATCGATATCTACTATGCCTTTAGTGACTTCTCTTCCAGTATTTGACAAGAAAGCAATTAAACCAAATAGCAGCGAAGAAGTCAAATTTGACACTATTATGCCACCATATATGAAGGGTAACGAAATACATGAACTAACCATTAAATTCCCAATAAATCCCATTTTTTTTCCAAAAGAAGAATAAAGCATCATCATAATCCATGCAAATAAAGCTATAAGAAATGTTGAGATGCCATTAAGGTAAGAAAAAAATACACCAAAAATACTTAATAAAAAAGAAAAAAATAAGGCTTCATGTTTTTTTATTATTCCACTAGGTAAAGGTCTTTTTGGTTCATTTATTAAATCTATTTCATAATCAAAATAATCATTTATGACCATTGCACTTCCAGTTAATGTAAAACCAGATAGATAAGCAAAAATCAAGGTATCTAAAGGAACATATATCCTCTGTTTATTGCTAATTAATATTCCCACCAATATCGAAAAACCAAGCATTATAGAATTTAATGGTCTAATGATTTTTAAAAATCCCTTCAACTTTGAAAGATTCTTTGAATGAGTGCCCATTATACACTTTAAACAGTTTTTCGGATAATATAAAAAATATCCTAAAAATATCAAATAAAAGTTAATTCTTCTATATAGCTATTATTAGTTTTAGGATTAAGTTATATATTGTTTAGGTTTAACCTTTTTATTTAAAGACATAGTAAGATAAAGAACTCAGATAATGATCCGACGTTGAGTAGTGATTGATAGTGAAAACCAGCCATAAAGTAAAAATCACTTTAATACTTGTTTTATTATGCTTAATTATTCAGAATGTACCCGAAAGTTACTCATTAACAAATATTTCTGGTAAAGTAGTTGATGAAAAAGGTAATCCAATAAAAGGAGCAAAAGTCGCACCCTTAACAGGTATTGTTATTGGTAAAGCGGTTTTAACTAGGTTAGATGGAACCTTTAACATTGATGTAGAATCAGGAATATCTACTTTAATTATTATAGCAGATGATGATTCAACTCCAGGATATGATTACATACCCTCAAAAATAAAAATAAGTGATATACCAGAAAATAATTTTACTATTAATCTGATTCCTGCTTATACGATTGTTACTAAAGGAAATATCCAGTTTGTTGATACAGAAAACCTCCCAACATCTACAACCTATAACGTCGTTGACGACAAGAATGAAATATTATCTTTATCTGGTTTCACTTTATCTTTCTCAAATAAAGGTAGCACAATCATTCAAATTCCTGGTTTAGAACCAGGTTCCATCATAATGCCTTTGAATTACTCAAAAATTATGACTGTTTCTTTTGTCTTAATATCAAATAGAGTAGAAAATAAAACATCTTTCATAGAATTAGAAGAACTTGGAGAAAAAGGAGAAGAAATTGAGATTGACTTAACAAAAAATTCTATTTTATATAATTTTGCTTTCGTTGAATCATATTTAGATAATTTAAAAAATAATTTAAATAAAATGGAGGGTTTAGGATTTTATTTAGCAAAAGAAAAAAGGGATATTATCACAGCTACAACACAAATTGAAGAAGCAAATAACGCTTTTAAAGAAGAAGACCTGGAAACATCTTTTGATTCATTAAAAAAGGGGTTCATAATTCTTAGACAGGTTTCGCAGACATTAGATTCTTTAAATTTAGATGCCCTTTCTAGTGTTTATATAATATTAGGTTTCCTTGCATTATCTTCTGTTGTTTCTGGTTTTCTTTTAGCTGAAAACAAAGTGCCAAGCGTTATGCTTAGTTTAATGTTTTTTACTTCAATTTCCTATTTAATATATAATGTATATCCGGGAAGTATTATTATTCCCTATTTTGATTACATTCTAACGTGCATTATTTCAATTTCAATTTTTATTTTTATAGCATTAACAATTTCAAAAATTTTTGGAAAAACTTATGACCGTGAAAAAGTAGGTCTCAGTAAGGTAATTGTACCAATATTTTCTATAGCTAAAAGAACATTAAGGCGACGTCGGACTAGATTCTTATTTACTTTAATTTCAATAACACTTCTTGTAATGAGTTTTGTTACCTTAACTAGTCTTTCAGAAGAATATGGTTTGATTTCCTCTGTTAATTTACGTAATCCGGCTCCAGGAAATGGAGTAATTCTTAGGTCAGGTTCTTGGTTAGAAACATCCCCAAATTTTCTTTTATTGAACGAAGTTGAATTTAACTGGTTACAAAATCAACAAAGTGTTGATGCAGTTTCTGTAAAATATTCAAGTCAATTACCTAGAAGACCGATTTTTACGATATATAATCAAGGTTCAAGTATATCAGTAATGGGATTAATTTCAATAAACTCGACATCAGAATCAAAAATTACTAATTTCGAAAATGTTTTGATTGAAGGAAAACTTCCTCAATACGGAGAGATCGCTATCCCTTATTCAATGAAGGAAGCGTTAAATCTTGAATTAAATGAGAAAATATCGATACTTTCAACAGAATTTAAGATTAGTGGCATAATTGACAATAACGAATTTACGAACTTAAAAGAATATGATGGTCGAAGTTACTTACCAAATAAACTAGAAAACGTTAATCCCCCAGGTGAAGCGCCTTTATATCAGCAAGTGGTCTGTGAAGCTTCAGAAGTAGTAATTTTCGATTATAGTTCAGCTCCAAAATTAAGTGGGATAGGAATTATTAGGATTACACTAAGTGTAAAACAAGGTACAGATATTGAAGCTTTTGCAGAAAAATTAGCTCTTGAAAGAGGTTACCAAGCATGGTCCGCTTCATCATCAGGATCAACACTTTATAGACTTGGTATTTATATGGAAGGAAAAGGGTTGCCTCTAATAATTCCTTGGGCTATTGTAGTTCTAAACGTTGTTGTAACAATGTTAAATTCTTTATTTGAAAGACGGAGAGAAATCAACATACTTTCCTCGGTTGGTTTAAATCCAGCTCAAATAGCTTCAATTTTTGTTGCAGAAGCATCCATTACAGGTTTTATAGCAGGTGGAGTCGGTTACATTATGGGCTTAAGTCTATACAAAATAATGCCTATTTTAGGAATATCCTTGGAAGTTCATCAAAAGATATCAGCTTTTTGGAGCTTAGCATCAATAGGAATCGCGATTTCAGCTGTTTTAGTTGGAGCATTCGCAGCGCTCCAAAGTAGTATAGTTATCACGCCTTCTCTTACAAGAAAATGGAAAATTGACCAGAAAACAAATATGAATGAACCATTTGATATTCCAATACCCGTAAAATTTGAAAAACAACTACTCGATGATTTCATTGAGTTTATTCTACGCAATTTGCGAAATAAAGAAAATGATCCCGTAACTAGAACCTCGTCAGTAACATTAGAATCAGATGGAGATAAAAGAATAATTACTTTTGTATATAAATCAACTGTTATGTCTGCTGGAAACTTTTATACAAAAAACACTATGATAATTGAACCGGATAATTTTGGTGAATATGGTGTAAAATTTTACTCAATTGCAGATTCACAATATGCTCACGAAACAGGTTCAATGATCAGACAGGTAATTATGGCATGGAGTAACAGACCTAAAAATAATAATAAATCAAATTATTAAAGAGCATATCGATTTAATTATGATTTAGCGGAGCTTCTCCTTTTTCGATTTTCTCTATTTTGCCATCTCTCATCATAACAACTCTGTCACTAGCTTTAATCATTTTTAAATCATGAGTAGCAGCAACCAGAGTTAGCCCTTTACTACGATTCAGTTTATGCAGCAAATCAATGATTTCTGTACCAGTCTTAAGATCTAAGTTACCAGTTGGTTCATCAGCAAGAATAATTGCAGGATCATTCGCTAAAGCTCTGGCAATTGCTACACGTTGTTGTTGCCCAGCAGAAAGTTGTGTAGGTTTATGATGTAATCTTTCACCAAGTCCTACGCTTTCTAAAAGTTTTTGAGCTTTATCATTTCCTTCGTCTCGAGGTAAACCAGCAAAAACTGTGGGTAATGCAACATTTTCAAGTGCGGTAAGAACCTGAATTAGATTAAAACTTTGGAAAATATATCCAATTCTCCTACACCTCAACCAAGCTAATTCATAAGCATCAAGTTTCGATATGTCTACACCATCAATATAGACACTTCCTTGAGTGGGTCTATCTAATCCGCCTATCATATTAAACAAAGTCGTTTTACCAGAACCACTTGGACCAACTAAACTAACATACTCTCCACGTCCAATGTCTAAATTAACGCCATCTAAAGCTTTAACTAAGTCTCCTCCAACCTCGAAATATCGCGCAAGTTCTTTAAGTTCAATTACTTTTTCAAAGCTCATATCTTAACGCCTCCACTGGATCAAGCTTGGATGCTCGATATGCTGGATACATAGTGGCAACAACACTAAGTATTAAAGAAATTGATAAAGATGTAAGAAAAATAGTAATCATTCTTGTTGGGTCAACATAAGTAATTATGTCAAAACCAGTTGTGAATCCAGTTGAGACTAGTGCTGCGATGACACCTAAAATAAATCCAATAAAACCTCCTACTAAACCCTGCAAAAAGGCTTCTACTAAAAATAATAATAGAACGTGTTGATCAAGGGCACCGATACATTTCATAGTTCCAATCTCCCTTATTCTCTCAAAGACACTGATCAACATAGCATTTGTAATGCCAACGACTGATACAATTAAAGCAATGATGACAAGCCAATAATATGTGGATTCAACACTTAGTGAAGACCCACCTATACTTGCATAAGTTTGATAAAAAACGTCAGTTAATATCAAGCTGGTATAGAAGCTTAAACCCAATGAGATTGATGCAATGTTTAATAGAGATCTATCCCTTCGTCTACGTAGATAATTAAAACCTAAGTTAATTGCATCTTTGAAAGAGAAAGTGATTTTTCCTTGCTTGATCTCAGACATTTCTTATTAAAAGGTATGTTCTCCTATATAAGAACTTTTTATTATGTCTGAGAGTTAATGATGTTCATCTTCAAGTTCTTTTTCTCCCCACTCATCATCATCAATCCATCCCAAACAATCATAACAAAGTTTCTTTTTCTTATCACCACATTCTTCACAAAATTTTGCTTCACATTCACAGCACTCAAAGACTTCATCGACTTCCATTCCACAAATATCGCAGATAGGCATTAATTACTCTCCTTTTAATCGGCGAGTAATGGATTCTATTAAAGTTTAATATTCTTAATTGAGAAAAAAAGCGAAATCAGAGGTTTAAACGCAAAATTAAAATAATTTTTTTAAAAGAAATTCATCAATATTTGATCCACTTAAAACAACACCAATTTTTTTGTCTCTAAATTTCTCTGTCTCATCAATCAATGCAGCAATACCAACAGCTCCGGCACCTTCTAAAATTAAATGGTGTCTATAAATCATAAATTTCATTGAATCAATAATTGATGATTCCTTAACAATAATATAATCGTCAACGCATTCTTTACAAATATTAAAAGTAATAGAGTCTGGTTCAATTCCGCCATGTAAGCCTTCTGCAACAGATTCTTTGAGAGGGATCTCAATTATTCTGCCAGTCTTAATGCTTTCATACATTACAGGTGAAGCTTCAGATTGTACTCCAATAATTTTTGCTCCTGTTGCTTGCTTCCATACACTACCAATTCCAGAGATTAGTCCCCCTCCTCCAAGGGGCACAAGGATTGTATCAAGTTCGGGATTATCTTCAAGCATCTCTAATCCTATAGTTGCTTGCCCAGCAATAACATCGTAATTATTGTAAGGAGACACATAGAATCTTTTATTATTTAAAGAGTCTTCAATGGCACTACGTTCTGATTCAAGGTATTCATTACCATATAAAATAACTTCAACTCCCAGTTGTTTTAAACCTGTAACCTTAACAGAGGGCGTATTAATTGGTAAATAGACGCGTACATTTATTCCTAAAACTTTACCGATATAACCTAATCCCATACCATGGTTTCCAGCAGAAGATGTAACTATTCCCCTTTTCTTCTGCTCAGAGTTTAAGGATAAAAGACTGTTTGCTGCACCTCGAATTTTAAAAGACCCAGTTATTTGAAAATTCTCATATTTTAACCATACTTCAGCTCCAATATGTTTACTCAAAACCGGAGAATAATCTAAAGGGGTTTTTCTTATGAAAGGTCCTATGCGTTTTTTTGCAGAATAAACATCTTTCAGACTTATCATAATTAAATCTTAACCTTAAATAATATAAGAGTAAAAGGTTAAAACCATAAATTATGCTCTGGGATATGAACCTAAAATCTTTAAACTATGTGAAAATTTTAATAAATCCTCTAAAGCTTCAGAAGTTATTTTCTCATCTTTATGACCTTCGATGTCAATAAAAAAAATGTATTCCCATGGTTTACCAACTAAAGGCCTAGATTCAATTTTTGTTAAATTAATTCCCCTTAAAGCAAAAGATTTTAGAGCATTAAGAAGTGTTCCAGGTTTATGTGCTACTGTAAAAGCTAAGCTAGTTTTATCATTACCCGAGATTCCAGGTTCACCATAACCAATAACAAGAAAACGAGTAAAATTCTCCTTGTTAGTTTCTATTCCTTCAACAAGTACTTCTAAACCATAAATCTCAGCAGCTCGTTTACTAGCAACAGCTGCAGCATCTCGAAGTCCTTCATCAATTAAATATTTTACACTTCCTGCAGTATCAAAATAGTTAATAGGTTCATAAAAATGGCTTATAAGAAATTCACGAGTTTGTCCTAAGGCTTGTGAATGAGAATAAACTTTCTTAATATCTTGTAGTGAAACCCCTTTATTAGCTATTAAACAATGTACGACACGAAAAATCGTTTCAGATTGAATTTTTAGATCTCGTTCATTTAACAAATCATAAGTGCGTGTTATTGTTCCTTCAATTGTATTTTCGACAGGCACTAAACCAAGATTAGCATAACCGTCTTTTATTGAGTTAAAAACATCTTCAAGGTAATTACATGGTAAGGTGTTAACATCTGCACCAAATTTTTGGATTATTGCTGCTTCACTATAAGCTCCAGGCATACCTTGGTAAGCGATCTTCATATTAAATTCTCCTCGGTTTCAACACATAATTTAATTATTTCTACAAAAATGCTCTCAACTCTATCTGGATCAAGATTTTGTTCTAAGCTAAAAGATCTAACTTGCGATAATACAACTTTTTCTCTATCAGGATCAACTATTGGTTTATTATATTTTCTTTTAATTTCTGCTATTTTTTTAGCAATATCACTACGCTCTTTAATTTTAAGTATAATTTCTTGGTTGAGTCTATTGATTATTTTTCTTGGTTCAGTAATTTCATCTTCATATTTCATGCTTTTTCCTCCAATACAGGACTAATATAACCAGCTCTTAGAGCATGATCAGCTAACACAATAGCCACTACTGACTCTACAACAGGGACAGCCCTTGGAACTATACATGGATCATGTCTACCATGAATTGTTATTACGGTCTCCTCTAGTTTTTGAAGGTTTACAGTATTTTGAGGTTTACTGATACTCGGAGTTGGCTTAAAAGTGGTTTTTAAAACCAAAGGCATACCAGTAGATATCCCCCCTAAAATGCCACCGGCATTATTAGTTTTAGTAATTACTTTTCCTTCAAGGATCATGAAAGGGTCATTTGCTTCAGAACCTTTCATTTCAGAGAATTTTTTCCCAGCTCCGAATTCAACTGCTTTAACAGCAGGTATAGCAAAAAGGGCTTTAGAAAGTTCACCTTCTAAGGTATCAAATATAGGGTCTCCTAAGCCTACAGGTATATTCAGAGCTATACAATCAACGGTGCCTCCTATACTATCTCCTTCATTACGTACTGTTTCAATTGCTTGAATCATTTTTAATGCAGTATCATTGTCGGGGCATCTCACCTTATTTAATTCAGTATTTCGTATGATTTCTGAGTAACTTAGTGGAGGAACACTGATTCCACCTATAGAAGATGTAAAACCGATTATTGTTATCCCTAATGTTTCTGAAAGAAGTTGTTTTGCTACTGCTCCAGCCATTACGAAACTAGCAGTGATTCTTCCAGAGAAGATTCCTCCCCCACGATAGTCGTTTTGACCTCCATATTTGTTATAAGCAGTAAAATCAGCGTGACTTGGTCGTGGATTCATCCAATTCTTTTCGTAATAACCAGAATCAGTTGAGTTATTTGGAATTATCATGCATATTGGTGCATTAGTTGTATGTTCATTAAATACTCCTGATAATATTTGTAATTTATCTGATTCATCACGATTTGTTGATATTGAACTTTGCCCAGGTTTCCTACGGTTGAGTTCATTCTGAATTTTATTTGCATCTATTTTTAACCCCGCAGGGCATCCATCTATTACTACTCCTATACAAAATCCATGGCTTTCACCAAAAGTAGTAACTCGAAAAAATTTACCTATACTATTCAAATATTATCACCTACAATATTTGCTCCAATATTTAGAAAATCTTCCCAAAAAAGTGGATACGATTTACTAACAGACTCTGAGTATTGAATAATTGTTTCACCTTCACTAATTAAAGAGAGAATGGAAAAAGCCATAGCTATTCTGTGGTCATTATAAGTATTAATTTCAGTTCCCTTAGTTTTTCCACCTCTAATCAAACAAGTATTAGAATCAGTTTTGACATCAACACCCATTTGAAGTAAACCATCAACCATAGCTTGTAATCTATCAGACTCTTTTAATCTCAATCTTTCTAAACCAGTTAATTTGCTTACGCCTCTAGCAGAGGAACATAAAACAGAGACTATTGGGAAAAGATCTGGACAATCAGATAAATCATACTCAATACAATTAAGTATCGATTTACTTACTTCAATACCTTCTTTTTTAATTCTAAGATTTGCACCCATTTTATTCAATATGTCCAAAATCAGTTGATCTGATTGACCACTCTGCGTGTTTAAACCATGTATTATTAAATTTCCCGCTAAAACCCCTGCAGCTAACATGTATGCTGCCGACGACCAGTCTCCCTCAATAGTTATTTGAGTAGGTATATAATTCATTAAAGGGATCTGAAAAAGTCTTAAATCAGATGATGCTTTACATTGAACCCCAAATTCCTTCATAGCATCAAGAGTCATTGAAACATATGGCTTAGATTCTAAAGGTGTACTTACTTCAATAGTTACAGGGTTAGTTGCTAGAGGAGAAATTATTAAAATTGCAGAGACAAACTGACTACTAATATTACCAGGAAGTGATGTTTTTCCTCCCTTTATTTGTCCTGTACCTTGAATTATTGTTGGGGGATACCCGTCATTACTTTTTGCATCTATACCAATCATCCTTAATGCATCGACAAGAGCCCCAACTGGTCTATTAGATAGAGAAGGCCCTCCAATTAATTTGGTTTTACCTTTAACAAGGGAAGCAACAGCAGTCATTATTCTAAGGGTTGTACCAGATTCTCCACAGTTGAGGGGTGTTATTGAATGAGATAATTTACTACCATTGACACGCCATTCATTTTCTTTCTTCTGAATTGTTGTACCAAGCTTTCCTAATACTTTCTCTGTTGCTTCAGTATCTTCAGCTGTTAATGGGTTTCGAATAATCGTCATCCCATCTGCTATTGCAGCGAGAATTAATGCTCTATGAGTCATACTTTTTGAGGAAGGAACCCAAACTGAACCGGAAATGCTTGAAGATTTCAAAATTTTATTCAAATATCTTTACCTACCTTAAAAATTATTTCCGAGGTTACCTCCTCAGGTGTTTTATTATCCGTTATTATTGAAAAATCAGCTATTTTCTGATAAATTTTTGTTCTTTCCTTTAAAAGGAGATTAATATTATTAATTTTGTCTCCTTTCTGTAACAAAGGACGAGAGTCATCATTCCTGAGTCTATGAAGGACTTCTTCTGATTTAGCGGTTAAATGTATTAATATTGATTGATTTCTTAAATTTTTTACATTATCGTAATCTAATACTGCACCACCACCAAGTGCTATTACATGTTTATCTAATGTTGATATTTCTAAAATTTTGTCTTTTTCAATTTTCCTGAATCCTGATTCTCCATAAATGTTAAAAATTTCAGATATACTCTTTCCAACTTCTTTCACTATTTCTGAATCCAAATCGATAAAAGGATAATGAATTTTTAATGCTAATAATTTACCTACAGTGCTTTTCCCAACACCCATAAAACCAAATAATACTAGATTCAAGCTTCACCCTTCTCCAACTGATTTTTAACTAATTTCAACATTAAAGATTCATCAGGATTCAAGCCAGTCCAAATTTTAAAAGACTCAACTCCCTGATACACAAGCATGTCGGCTCCTCCCAAAAATATTGCACCTGCTGCTTCTGCATCAAGTAAAAGCCTAGTTTTTATTGGGTTATAGACTAAATCAAAAACGAATAAAGTTGAAGGTATAGTATTATTTCCTATCGGAGACGACTCCATATCGGGATACATGCCAACTGGAGTAGCATTTATTAAAATATCAGAAACATTGAGTAAGTTACCTACATTATCTAATTTTTCAGCAGATACTTCTGAATTTCCATATTTTTTAAGGGATTTTACCAAAGATTCTGCTTTTAATAAGTTACGATTAAGAATTGTTAATTTTTTAACTTTATTAACTATACTGAAACCCACCGCTCTTGCAGCTCCTCCAGCTCCTAGAAGTAGTACATCGGTTCCATTAATAGAGCCATATTTATTAGTAATCGCTTTAATTGCGCCTAAACCATCAGTATTATATCCTTTTAGGAGCCCATCTTGATTATTAATAGTGTTAACAGCACCAATATTCGCTGCAAGATCATCGATTATGTCAATGAATGGAAGAATAGTTATTTTATGAGGTATGGTAACGTTTGCGCCTTTAACGTTTGAGTTCCTCAAAGATTCTGCAGCTGTTCTTAATTTTTCAGGTTTCACAGATAATAATTCATATTTTATTTTCAAATTTAGTTTTTGAAAAGCAGTATTATGCATTAAAGGACTCAACGAATGCTCAACAGGATACCCCAATAAATAACAAAATTTCATTGATGTAACTCCATTAATTCATAAATTCTTCGAAGCCTCTCCAAAGGTAATTGACCAGGAGCTACTGCTTCATGTTGATTAGGTGAAGCATATGTCCATTCTCCTCCTACCAAGGGAGATATTATTCTAGACAATACTCCCGATGTAGACATCCCGAAAGCTATGTTTCCTGGATGATTTTTTAAAAATTCTAAATAAACGATGTTGTCATAATAATTATTTGCGTTACCAACAATTTTACAAATACTACAACCAGAGTTTTTTGCTCTAGTGTACATTTCTTCCATTTCATATATTGTTGGTGTTTTATTGAAGTCATGATATGAAATTATTAATTTTGAAGATGTGCTTTGAAGATCTGATGCAACATTAAGTATGTTTGGAGTTGATGCTTCTAAATCAACATAAGAAAAACCCGAATTACAAGCATTTATTAAAAGATTAATTCTATCTTTTTCAGGTTTTTTCCATAATCCACCATCATTTTTGATTCGTGCAGTTGCTATTAACGGGATTTTTGTTACTTCAACGATTTTATAGGGATTAATATCCTTTTTGCTGTAATCGAAACGTATTTCTATTAAATCTGGAGATAGAGGTTCTAGTCTTTTAATCGTTTTTATTATTTTTGATATATTTAATGCTTGTAGAGTAACACAAATCTTGGGATTCATGATTATAACTCCAAAACTTTTAAAATAGTATCTTCTGGAACTGGTTTAATTATTGGTGTTTTACCTATCCCTGTTGGTAAAATAAAATTTATGCTTCCAGCTTCTGTCTTTTTATCCCTTTTCATAACAGATATCAATTCATTATAATTTAATTTCGGTAACTTTATGGGTAAACCCAATGATTTCAACAGATTCTCTTGACGTTCAAAATCGTTATATTTTAAATATCCAAGATTTTCAGAAATTTTTGATGCAGCTAACATTCCTATTGAAATAGCTTCTCCATGATTAATTTCATGATTACTTAAAGTTTCTATTACATGTCCTAAAGTATGTCCATAATTTAAAATCGCTCTCTTTCCTTTAGAATCTTTTTCATCTTCTTCGACAAGTTTAGCTTTAATTAATACACATTTTTTTACTATTTGAGTCATCAGTTTTTTATCAGCTTTAAGTATAAAGCTACCCTTGTTTTCAAGGAGAGTAATTAAATCTGGATCAGAAATTACACCATATTTAATAACTTCTGCTAAGCCTGAACGTAATTCTCGAAGAGGAAGAGTTTTCAGAACAGAAGTATCACATATAATTAAAGTAGGTTGATAGAATGAACCTATCAAGTTTTTACCTTTAGAATGGTTAATAGCTGTTTTTCCACCAATAGCACTATCCACTTGACCAAGTAAAGTGGTTGGAATCTGAATATATCTTATACCACGTAAATAAATTGATGCAGTAAAACCTGCTGTATCACCTACTGAACCTCCACCAAGTGCTATTACTACACTTTTTCTGTCTAATCCTTTTTCAATATAATCTCCAAGTAATGCTTCAACAACATTCCATGATTTTGCTGCTTCTCCATCGGGAACCAGTATTTTTTCGATCTTTAATTCAGATAAGTGTTCAAGAATAGATGTACCATATAAATCAAAAATTGAAGATGAAGTAACTAAAACACAACTAGTTATTTCATGAACGTTTTTTTTAATTAATAGTTCTATATTTTCTAAAACTTTTTCTCCTATGAAAATGTGGTGGCTCCTTTCTTCTAACTCTACTGTTATTGGAGCCGGCATTTTATAGCCGGTCAATTTACATCTGCTTTCCTATTGCTCTAGTTAGGGGATATAACTCTTTCATTAAAGTCATGAATTCATTTGGATGAAGACTTTGATCTCCGTCACTTAGAGCTTTCTCTGGTTCAGGATGAACTTCGATTAATAAACCATCTGCACCAGCTACAACTGCTGCTTTTGCCATGGGGTTTACTAAACTTCTTACGCCAGTACCATGGCTTGGATCAACAATTATAGGTAAGTGACTTAATTGTTTAATGACAGGCACTGCAGAAACATCTAGAGTGTTTCTAGTAATAGTTTCATAAGTTCGGATACCCCGTTCACAAAGCATTACTTGTTGATTACCTTCATTAAGAATATATTCAGCGCATCCAAGCCACTCTTCGATTGTTGCAGACATTCCTCGTTTGAGTAATACAGGTTTATTTGCTTTACCAACTCTTTTAAGAAGATTATAATTCTGCATATTTCTGCTACCTATTTGAAGAATATCAGTATAATTTTCTACCAGTTCAACATCCTCAGGACTTAAAACTTCAGTGATTATGGGTAGATTAGTTTCTTTTCTGGCTTCAGATAGTATTATTAGTCCTTCTTCACCTAATCCTTGGAAACTATATGGTAAAGTACGTGGTTTGAAAGCACCTCCTCTAATTATGTGGGCTCCAGCTTCTTTTACAGCTCTCGCTGATTCAAGCATCTGTTCCATTGATTCAACAGAGCATGGTCCAGCCATAACAACAAGTTGATCTCCCCCAATTTCGATATCTCTTACTTTAATTCGCATGGTTTTATGTTCGCCAGGACTAACAGCTAATTTAATTTTCTGAGATACATTTAACTTTGACATTATTCTAACCTCAAAATATTTTTAAAAAATAAAAAACATCATATTGAATTTATGTTTAATTTTAGATGTTTTCAATACATCGTTAACATGCAGGACAATGTCCTTGGAAATATTTCTAAGAACTAGGCTTAGAGAAGTTTTTTTATTCGATTTTAGTGAAATTGGCGCATTTATCGCACCGTCCAATATATTGCCTATGAAGGTACCAATTACATATATTTAACCCTAGTGGAAAAAATATTTAAAATAAGTACTTATTTCAAAGTAAGACTTTAAGTGTGCAAAATATTTCATTTAGATAAAGTCTTATTAATTATAATGTGGAGTCCCAAGTATGTTATCGAAATCCCCTCTTGACAACATTCTTGAGAAACCGGGTTTTAAACCATTTTCAGGAAAAAGAGCATTTAAAATTTTAGAATTAACTAAAAATAACCTTAAAACCGTATCTTATAACATGGAAGATGTCTTGAAATCAATTTCTAGCCTAAGTTCAATTTCAGATAAAGAAATATCATTACTTGTTAACCTCCAATCACAAATATGTACAGGTTGTGGTAATTGTTGCCTTTACAGAGGATCCATTGATATTAATAAAAATGAACTTCTTAAGATTGCGTCTTTTCGAAATAAATCGTATAAAAAAATGAAGCAAGAATTAAAAGCTATTCCTTTAGGAAATGGAAAATTTAGAATTCAACAACCATGCAAATTTTTTACCGGGAAGAGTTGTGAAATATTTGAAGTTAAACCATTTACTTGTCTTAGTTACCCTACAATTGAAATTTTAAAAAATTTAAGCACTGGAATATATGATGATTTTTGTCCAATTATTAATGATATTCTATCAGAATTAGTAATTAAACGGGTTATTGAAGAGAAATTATATAAAGAAAATCCTGAAGAATTTAATGAAATAACAGAAAAATGGAAAAAAGAAATATTATCTTATTCAGAGTTATCTCAAAAAGAACGTTTAAAACTTATGATTCTGAAATATAATAATAAAGATTAATAAAATGAATAAAATTAGTATTTTTAAGATTTGTCTTCAATTTTTGTTTTCAAACTTGATGCTTGGGCATTAGCTTTAGCAATTAACTCAGATACAGTCTCCTTTGTTACATAACCTGCTTCAATAGCGACTTTCTTAGCATTCCCAAATACATAACTGATTATACTTGGTGCAGTTTCTGGGGTTACATAAACTGATTTAATTGCTAATTGTAAGGCATTACTGTATGCTTCCTTTAATTTCGTTGCATAACTGGAGATATCAATTAGTAAGTCTGATCCTTGAATTATTGAACCCTTCTCATAAACTGCTTTAAGACTCAAGCCCATGTAAGCAGCTTTTATATTTAATCTTTGTAAAAGATCAGCTAAATCAGAGTTGATTATTTCACCTTCATTAGCTACTAAAGTATCTTGTTGAACCCAAATATTTCCACTTTCAATCCGCGTTTTAATACCTAAAGTACCAAATTTAGCAATCATTGGTCCTGGAGATATTCCTGTGTTACCTGATGGAATATAAATATCAGTAAGCGCTTTATCTCCAGCTTTTGCGAAAACCTGAGCTTTACTCTTCTCAAGAGTCATTGCTAGTCTGAAGGGGTCACCATTAGTGAAAAGGAATAAGTTTGGACCTTCAATGGTTTTTATCCATTGTTCAACGCCTTCTTTATTGGCTTTTTCCATACTAATTCGCATTAGAGTGTTTTTTATTGCCTTTATCTCAAGTTGCCCTCTGAGGCTTTTCCTCATGTCCATAAGCATACCACTTTGGACTTTGTTGAGATCTGCAGCAGCAATTATGTGATATTTATTTAATAAATCAACTGTTGATTCAACTATCTCTGTTTTAACTTTAGATACTTGCGACATTATTGTAACCTCAGTATAATTTTACTGCCTCTCCCATACTTGTTTTAATAAACATTGTTTTAATGTTTCCGAAACCACGTTTAGTAGAGCTGGTTAAGTTACTTATAATTGCTTCAATATTTTGAGCAACTTCTTCATCCGTCATTGATTCTTTTCCAACCATACAATGAACGAAAGGTTTGTCTCTACTTCTTAGTACCACTGCTTTTCTTTCTCTCTCAATGACATTATCCACTGGAGCTTGAGATGGTACAGGTGTTGGCATTTTGCCACGTGGACCTAATATGGGACCAGCTACACGACCCACTGTTGGCATTAGTGGGGCTTCACTTATGAAGATATCAAAGTCTTTTAGCCTCTTTTTTGCTGCTTTTTTATCTTTAGCAAGCTCATTTAATTCCGTTGGTTCAATAACTTCATCTGCTCCACTTCTACGAGCTCTTAAAGCAAGGTCTCCACCTGCAAAAACAAGAACTTTTTGTCCCTCTATTCCATTAGGTAATTGGACACGTAGATTAATCCTATTTTCTGGACGTTTCATATCGAGTTCACGGAGGTTAATGACGAGCTCAATTGTCTGCTCGAAGTTGCGTTTAGGTGAGGCTTTTCTAGCCTTCGATATCGCTGTTAAAATTTGTTGTCTTGGTAACGACATTTCTAAGCCTTCTATTTCTCCTTTTATTAGATAATAAAGATTATGTGGTTTCTAAGAATTTAGAATCATAATCTCCATTACTTATGAGATTTTGCATCTCTTTAGCGGACTTTCCTTCAACAGTTACACCCATACTTTGGCAAGTCCCAAGAACCTCCTTTGTAGCAGTTTTTAGTGAAGATGCATAGATTCCTTGCATTTTCTTTTTAGCAATACTAACTAACTGATCAAAAGACAAATCCCCAACATATGATTTATTGGGGGTACCTGAGCCTTTTTTTATTTCCAGTACTTGTGTTATTAAAGCAAAAGTAGATAACATACCAACTTTTACTTTAAACGCTCTAGAATCTGTATCAATAATTACGTCAACAGGTACAGGTGTTCCATTATATTCGGCTGTTAATTTATTGATTTCATTAACTATAGCCATAATATTAACACCTAGTGGACCTAATGCAGGTCCTATTGGGGGACCTCCTGTTGCTTGCCCTCCATTTACTATGAAATTAAAACTTTTATCAACCAATATTATGCTACTCCTTTAACTTCTCTAACATAATCAGCGTGGACAGTGATGGGAAGACTAAACGCAGCTTCAAGTATTTCAATTGTTACCTCTTCTTTAGATGAATCAACTCTAACTATACGAGCTTGCATTCCTTTGAAAGGACCAGCTACAACATCCACAAGAGTACCTTCAGAAAGTCCCTCTATTGCTGGTTTAGTCTCTAGATACTTGTCTACCTCTTCAGGTGTAACAACGCCTTGCACTCTTGATCTGGCATAACGCATTCCGCGAATAGCTTCATCAACAGTATGAGGGGTCATTGATTCAACAATTATGTACCCCTTCAATTCAGAAGGTGAAAGGATTGAGAAGATGGGTAAATTCTCAACTTTTGCTTTATCAGCAAGCATCTCAGCTACCATTCGCTCTTGTCCATTAGTCACCTTCACGGCGTATAGAGAGGTATTAGGTTTATCTTCTGGCAATTATGCCACTTCCGGCGCAACGTATGCGTAAGTACAGCGTCAATATTAATATTGCTGATTTTAAGAAGATTATTATTAATGTTGGAATGTTCTAAAGGAGAAATAATATAATAAAATACTTTTCAAGCGAAAGATATTGAAATTAATTTAACTAAAAATCCTATTGCGCCTAAAATACCAATGCCAGCGAATACAATTTTTACACTTAATGAATATGTTTTCCAATCAGGTTTAGACAGAGTTTTCAAAAGTCTGTCAGCACTTTGTAGAAAATCGTTTAGGCCCATTTTTTTCGCATCTAACCGATCAAATCAAGACTTAAATCCTTTACTAATCTTGAAGCAATTTTTCAGCAAACCAATGCGAATTAAAGGGTTGTAAATCATCGTATCCTTGTCCAACCCCTATGTAAATTATTGGCTTGTCGGTTAAATAACTTACACTTAAACTTGAACCCCCCTTAGCATCAGCGTCAACTTTTGTTAATATTGCTGCGTCGAAACCAACTGAAGCATTGAAAGTTAAAGCTTGTTCAGTTGCATCATTTCCTATTAAGCTATCAAGAATCATTATAGTCAAATTTGGTTTTACTACTCTTTTAATCTTAATCAATTCATCCATAAGATTCCTGTTGGTCTGCATCCTCCCTGCTGTATCAATTAACACGACGTCGATTCCTTTCGCTTTTGCATGTTGTACTGCGTCAAATCCAACAGCAGCTGCATCGGAACCATATTGATGTTTAATTAATTTTACATCTAATCTATTAGCGTGCTCTTCTAATTGCTCAATTGCTCCTGCTCGATAAGTATCTGCTGAAGCAATGACTACTGTGTATCCGTTTTTCATTAAAAGTTTAGTGAATTTAGCTATTGTAGTAGTTTTACCTGTTCCATTTATTCCTACAAACATTATTACAAAAGTTTCGGTTTTTTTCTTTGACTCACTAATCATATTTAATAGATCAATTTGATTTTTATTCATCATTACTGCTTCAATTGACTCTTTTAGTGCTTTTTTAACAGTGGATGATTTATCACCAAATCTCGGTGCTTCTTGTCCTATCAATCGGTTTTTGAGTTCCTCACAAATTTTTTCTGCAACTTGGACAGAAACATCGTTACTTATTAACTGTATTTGTAAATCCCATATTAGGGGATCAAGATCTTTTTCTGATAAGCCAGTTGAAGAAATCTTTTCAACTAGATTTTTAAAACTCTGTTTGAGTTTTTCAAACACTACTACGATACTCCTTGAAGTTCAGCACTTAATCTATTAGCTACATTCTGATATATTTCCATTTGTTGTACTATCTGACCTAATTGTTCTTCTACAGAAGTTTTGGTTTTTAGCACTTCATCTAATCTATTAGCAATTTCTTTTAATGCGTCTTCTACTTTCATTTCAACCGAAATATCTGCACCAATTCCTACAACTACTAAATTTAAATCGCCTGTTTTTCCTCTGACAAAGGTTCCTCCACCAATAGGAATTAAAATTGGATTATCATGAGGTAGATTTTTCATATCTTGGAGAGTCTGTTGCGAGATCTGTAGATCTGTTGAAGCAGATGATAAAATTTGGTATCTTTGTTGCAGAATTTGTACGGAACTCTCCATTAACTGATATTCGTATAGTATTCGATTAAGTTGCTCCTCTTTACTAGGAGAAGTCAAAACTAATACCCCGAATTCTCTACTTTATTATCGAGTTCTTCAACACTCAAGATAGTAATCTGGTTTCTTTTTGCCCTATGTCGACTACCTAATTCAGTATAAATTTTTTCTAATGCATGTTCTAGTTTTACAGCTTTAATTTCTTTCTTAAATGAAAGAGGAATAAATAATTTATGTTTATTAATTACACCAGTTATTTTAAAGGTTTTAGTTTCAGTCATTTATCTTCAGCCTCTGCCAATGTTACTTTAACTACACCTTCCGTATCTTTGTTGAGTTTTACCCTAATCTTATGCGGTGGTGATTTTATCCCTCTTGCCCAAATAGCTTCGTTTACAGAAGGGTCTAAAACAACTTTTTCAGCCTTCATATGGCGTTTAACAAATTCTTTCAAAACAGTAATGGCTCTCTCTGATCTACGATAACGTTGAGCATTCCAAGCTTCTTTGAGAGGAACTGTATAAATACGTTCTATTTCAGACATTATTCATCATTAATCCTTTAATTTTCTTGTACGCCAAGCACGAACACTTTTAGGGCTATACCTAATACTACCCTTTGTTTTAGCAATTATCCAGGCAGGTACAGATTTTGATTGTTTACCCGCCTTAATTAAGCGAAGCTTGTATGCTAGTGGTTTATTTCGAGCCATTATTATTTTCTCCTTATACTGATTTCTCTCTTCTGTTGCTGAGCCTCTAATTGTGAGAGGATCCTTTTTAATATCTCGTCTGTGATAGGGACAGGTACTTTACCAGCTTGAGCTAATTGAAGCAACTGAAGTTCTAATTGTTCACCAAACTCAGGACGTACCATCTTTATATTTGTGAGTCTTAATCTTGCTTCAGGAGTTAAAAGCTTCCTCATCAAAGCTTGTTTTTGAGCTTCAGCCTCTGCAATAGCTTGTGCTCTCTGTTGTTCTTCGCTTTGATTTTGCCTAGCTTGTAACTCAGCTAGACGCTGAGCTCTAAGCCTTTGAAGCTCTTCTTCGGAAGACATAGACTCCACACATTTAATATATCTTAAGCTCTGGTTTATCCCTATCGAGATCTTTCTTGATTTGGGTAGACATAGCGTCTAATAAACTTCGACCTTTTTTACTAATTATACGACCGTTTTTCTCAACCTTCTCCACCAACCCTGCTTTTTCCATTTGTTGAAGAGAAGTACGAATAATATTACCACCAGCTAAGCGATGATGAGCTGGAAAATTGCCTATTCTTTTACGACCACCATATTCTTTTCTAAGTCTTTGAACCCCAATTGGACCATTAATATACAATTTTCTTAAGAGTGAGGCACTTCTAACATACCACCAATCACTTATTTGGGGAACCCTTTCCACATGGCTTCCAGTCTTCACATAATCTGCCCAGTCAGGAGGGGTCACTTCTTTAATGCTCTCTTTAATATAGCTACTAAGTTTCGAAATTAGTATATCTGCTGGCACGTCGTATACAGTCGTCACGTTTATATCCCTTTTCCAGATGCTAAGTTATCGAAGTTAAACAAGCATATATGTATAGCTTTTTTACATCGAGTTTTAGCAATCCTAAACCACACAATTAAAATAAAAAGGTTTAGGCAAAAAAAGATTATATATAAAAATCTAGAATAACTTGATTAAATTTACTATTAAATATATTTTAGTTTTGGGTGAACAAATTTTATTCCAACCAACCAGCTCTCAGCGAAAGGGGTATGCACGCATATTTTTTATTAAAAGCACCTGATAATTAATACTATGAAAAATAGAAAGAAGACCGCTAGATGTGAGATATGCTTACAGCCAGCAACAAAAGATTACATGTTTAAATTAGCATATTACGAGGTTAGAAAAAAAGTTAATAAAGTGTTCTGCGGAGCATATTGCCTTAAAGACTTAGTTGAAAAAGAACTTGATAAAACGCACCTAGATGAACTGTACTCACCAGAATAATTAGTTGATGAAAACAGGATTCATTGATGATTAAAATGATCTTTATCATAATAGCTCAATTATTTTGAAGTACTTCAACGAACCATTCAAAAACAAGTACTATGATCTTCCAGTATTTCGTTTTGCTAGAAACCATGGATGTAAAAATTGTACAAATCAAAAATGTGACCTCAAAACTATGAAAAATTGTGAGGAAATAAGGTAGATGAGTTTATTTTATAAATTTAACTTCCCCTATAAGTTGCTTTTTGAACAATTGTAAAAATCTCATCATCATTATATAAAGCATCAAGAACTTCTTTAAACATATAAGCTTCATGATTACTTGTTTTTTCTTCAATCATCATAAGCTCGATAACATGTCCTATAAACTCAACGGAATATTCACCATATTTATCTAATTTTTTAAATCTCTTAAAATCCTTGTCTTTAGTTAATTTTAATTCACATTTTTGCTGTTCTTCTTTTGTTGTGAAAGGTTTAATATTTTCCCACATATCAGACAGATATTTAATACACGATTTAGTTAATTTGGGACTGTGTTCCTTTTTAAGCAATAGATCAATTGCCCAATGAATATGTTGCGGAGTTCTAACTCTTTTTCTCAGCTCCTGATACTTTACAATTATATCTAAATCAGGATGGTTACCATAACTTCCTTGAAAAACACCGATAATTGTTCCATTTTTTAATCTGAATTCTTTAAACGCAAATAATTTTCTATGTTTTCCATTTCTTCCTTTTACTGAACATTCCATCAAAATATTATCATCTGTATGTTTTATTTCTAAATCAGGTTTAAAATTTTTTGTATTTTTTAAATATTTCAAAAAGTTAATACTCTCCGTTAAAATACATGAAACTTGTTTTAATAAATAAAAGTTTAGTACTAATAAATAATAGGATATAAATTATATGATTGATTATCTCAAAATCAAGGTATCATGATCGAACCAATATTGAAATGGGCTGGGGGAAAAAGAAGTCTCATACCAGAAATAATATCATTGTTACCTAAAGATTATAGAAACAAAAAATATCATGAACCCTTCTTTGGTGGTGGAGCCTTATTTTTTGAGATCCAGCCTAAATCTGGTTCTATCAATGATATAAATAGACAATTAATGAATTTTTATAGGGTAATTCGAGATAAACCAGAAGAAATCATTGAATTAGCATCTAGTTATAAATACGAAAAAGAAGAATTTTACAAGCTTCGAGATAAATATAATACACCAAACCTTACAGATGTTGAATATGCCTCACTTCTACTATACTTGAACAAAACTGCATTCAATGGATTATATCGTGTAAACTCAAAAGGGCTATTCAATGTACCTTTTGGTAGATATAAAAACCCGACAATTGTAGATGAAAATCGAATAAAAAAAGCTAGTAAAGCTCTAAAAAATGTCGAAATCTTAAACAAAGATTTCTCTTATGTAATTGATTATTCAAAAAAAGGTGATATCTGTTATTTTGATCCACCCTATTCCCCATTAAATAAGACTGCTTATTTCACTTCATATTCGTCAGATGGTTTCAGTTGGGAAGATCAAATAAGACTTAGAGACACTTGTATTTCACTTGATAAAAAAGGTGTTTTATTTGTTTTAAGTAATTCATATGTTAAGGAATTAGTTGAAGAATACCGAAAAATAGATTCATTTTATATTAAAACTGTTAAAGCTAATCGAGCAATTAATTCAAAAGCTAGTAATCGAGGACCCATTAACGAGATTCTTGTAACAAATATACTTGTAAAATAATTATTTTTTAACTTTTTCAAATACTAGAAAATATGTATGCATAATAACTGAACAAGGACGATTTTTTACTTGAAAAGCAGTTGGCGACATACGATGATGAATAAATATGAAAGTATCTATTAATCTAAAATTTGAAAGTTTACTAACCCAAGTTATATGGTGAGCATAAAATTTACGCTCTTTTGTTTGATATTGATCAGCACATTTTAAAATGAGCTTACCATCATCTTTTAACCAATCAGGAAATTTATCATTAGCAAAAACTATGAACCATAATAAATCATCATAGGTTTGTATATAATCTCCGTAATCCTGTCTTCTGGGATCATTTGAGTTTTTATAACCAAAGAAATAAGGTGGATCATAAATTATACCATCAAATTGTTTATTAAAATTTAGATCTTTGATAGCGCTAACAACTTCTTGTCCATAATTAATTTTATCTGAGAAAATTACTTCTCCATATTCACTAATTTTATTACTTCCATTAATATCTGGTTTATAATATTCAACCCAAAGATGCTTTTTACCACATGTAGGATCCAGAATTATCTTATTTTTTGTAGGAGGAATATGAAAATTTAAGATATCATAAAAATATTCGCCTAATTTTTTATTGGCATTGTGAGATAAAGGATATTTAGCCATTTTAAAGATCTAGATCATAAGAATAAAAAAAGATATGTGTATTTTATCTATCTAAAGTTAGTTTAAAAAAATATATTACTTTCAATATTTTAAAAGTTTTTTAATAAATTCGGTATTCAGAAAAAATAAATCTTTTAAGATTAAACTTAAATCATGAATCGACAAGAAGCTATTGAAAAATTAAATTGTTTAATAAATCAGGATTTAGTTGAACTAGCAAAAAAATTTAATGTTACTATCTGGACTGGAACAACTAAAAATAAAGGGTGGGCTGGACATACAATTGAAAAATATTTAGGTTTAGAACTAAATTCAACTCAAAAACCTGATTTTGGTGATTGGGAATTAAAGATAGTTCCGTTACTATATGATTCATTTGGTAAATTAAAAGTAAAAGAGACAATGGCAATTACAATGATTAATCCTTCTCATGTTATTCAACATGATTTTGAAGATAGTCATTTATTAGCAAAATTAAATAGACTTGTTATATGTTCAAGAATATTTGAAAGTCAATCTGAAGATCATTCTTTATTTCATAGTGCAGCGATTTTTGATTTATCGAATAATGTGTTATTTGAACAAGTAAAAAAAGATTACGAAGAGACTAAAAGTTGTATTATTACGAATGGATTTAATAGTTTATCAGGTAATATGGGTCAACTTGTACAACCAAGAACAAAAGGACCAGGTCATGGAAGTACTAGTAGAGCTTTTTATGCTAGAATTGGGTTTGTAGAAAAAATCTTAAAATTATAATTTTAAAATTATAAGAATTAACTTAATTATTAAATTAAAAATATAAAAAATTTAAATAACATTGTTTCGTTAATTTGATATATTATTAGATTTATTTAAAGATATGAGTGGAGGACGATATAATATTAGGAGAACCTTGGTACAGTTCAGAGCAATTAAGTCAAGAACCATAATCCATTTAATTACCTAAGGTAAATATAATAGAAGAGGTTTTTTATGCAACTAATAGAAAACATCGCCTATATATTAATAAATTATTCTAAAATATTTAATAATGGTATTTATTCAACCTCAAATATACTTAAAAAATATTTGGCAACATATTTTTTTTCTCTATTATTATATTCAATAGATTTTTCAAGTTTATTATTCTCAATTTATTGTTATGATGCTTTCGGAGGAGGGCTTCTTGATATATATATTTTATTAATTATACCTATATTGTTTATCCGCTCATATAGTATAATTAAGTTGAACTTTATAAAATTTAAAAAAAATGCTCATTTGATTTATTTATTTCTAATTTATGGTTTTCCATCAATTCCCTTTGTTTTTTTTTGGAGAAATTAGGAATATTATCCTTGTTCAATTGGAATCTATCCCAATTAGATCAAAATAAAGCTAATCTTGCATTTATTTTATTGTCTTTAATACCACAAATATTGATTGATTATCCTAGACTAATTTTATTAATTTATATATTTAAAGAAAAAAATAACAGCTCTAAGTAGATTTATTCTTTTACATAAAATTCAATATATCCACATACACTGCATCTATAAGTTTTAATGTTCATTATTGCTGTTGATTCTCTACCTAGAAACCCTTTTTTGCCTGTTTTTTCTTCCCAATAAGGATACACCGTTGCAGGTTGCCCTATTTGTGTTGTACCAAAACTACTCATAGGACTCATTGGATTCATTGAAGATGTACTAGGTGGGATATCTATTCTGAAATCACCACTTTTCATAGTTCCTCCACATTTAGGACAATTTGTATTTTGATTGGACATCTCAGAATATTGTTGTAATACTTTCTATTAAGCTTCATCTCTGGAATCTCAGTTTTTATTATATTTGTTTAAATATTAAATAGGAAAGATTAAAAAGAACCTGTATTGCTCCTATCATAGCAGTTCCACTAAGGAATAGCATTTAGAGGTAATAAAGATGGAATACATGTATGCCGCTATGCTCCTCTACAGCGCAAAAAAACCAATTACAGAGGAGTCAGTTACAGCGATACTTAATGCCGCCGGTGTCACAGCTGACGGTATACGCGTTAAGGCACTTTGTGCTGCACTTGCAGAAGTCAACATTGAAGAGGCTCTCAAGGCACCAGTTTTCGCTACAGCAGCAGCTACACCAGCTGCAGAAGTTAAGAAAGAAGAAGCAAAACCTGCAGAGAAGCCTAAAGAAGAGAAGAAAGAAGAAGATCTTCAAGGTTTGGGCGCACTCTTCGGTTAACCCCCTTCAAATTTTCTTAAATTATAATAATAGTATCCTGTTTTTGGAGTATATCCCAAAATGCTTGGGAGTATCTTAAAGGTAACTGAATGAAGTGTAGGTGGTAAGGTTGATCAATTCTATAAAGTTAAAAAAGATGTTTCTGGAATTCTTTAAGATAAATGGGCATGAAGTAATCACTAACGCATCTCTTATACCAGAGAATGATCCTTCAGCTCTATTCACTTCAGCAGGGATGCATCCACTCGTGCCATATCTGCTTGGTCAGCCACATCCAAATGGTAGAAGGCTCGTGAATGTACAAAAATGCCTTAGAACCAGCGATATAGATGAGGTTGGTGATAGCTTCCACCTAAGCTTTTTCGAGATGTTAGGCAACTGGTCACTAGGAGATTATTTCAAAGAAAAATCTATTCCATGGAGTTACAAGTTTCTTACAGAAAAAAAGTGGCTAGGTATAAATAAGGAGAGGCTCTATGTCACCGTTTTTGCTGGAGATGAAAAGGTACCTAGAGACACTGAGAGCGCAAAAATCTGGGAGGAACTTGGTATCCCTAATGAAAAGATATTCTATTTGTCAAGAAAAGACAATTGGTGGGGTCCGGTGGGAAATACTGGACCTTGTGGACCTGATACGGAGATATTTTATGATACTGGTAAAGAGCCATGTGGAACCGATTGTAAACCTGGTTGTTCCTGTGGCAAGTATAATGAGATATGGAACAATGTTTTCATGGAATACAACAAGACTCTTGATGGTGAGTACATTCCTCTTCATCAGAGAAATGTAGATACCGGTATGGGGGTAGAGCGAACTGTTGCGGTCCTTCAGGGTAAGGACAATGTTTACGATACTGAGATATTTTTCCCTCTTATAGAGAAGCTTAAGAAACTCATGGATGTAGATGAGGTTCCAGAAACCCAAACTAGAAGCATTAGAGTAATATGTGACCACATACGTGCAGCGACATTTATCCTAGCTGAAGGGATAACACCCCTTAATGTAGAGCAAGGGTATGTCTTGAGAAGGCTAATCAGAGGAGCTATCAGACATGGCAGAATGATAGGATTAGATAAAGAATTCCTCAGTAAGTTATCCCAGATTGTGATACTGTCGTATAATGATGATTACCCTTATCTTAAGCAGAAGGAGGAGTTCATTGTCTCAGAGCTAGTGAAGGAGTATAACAGATTTAGTAATACATTAGCAAGAGGTTTGAACAGATTCAATAGGATTGCTGCTGAGAAAAAGAAGATTGATTCCAAAGATGCTTTTCTCCTCTATCAGAGCTTTGGCTTCCCTATTGAGATAACAAGAGAACTAGGGTATGAGAGTGGTATTGATGTCGATGTGAATGGGTTCCACGAGGAGCTAATGAAACATCAACAGGTTTCTAAGGCTGGTGCTGACAAAAGGTTTGGTAGTGGCTTAGCTGATACTGCAGAAGCAACAGTTAAGTTACATACAGCAACACATCTACTAAATGAGGCATTGAGACAGGTTCTTGGTAAAGAGATCTACCAGAAAGGCTCAAACATAACACAGAAACGCCTCAGGTTTGACTTCAACTTCGACAGGAAAATTACAGATTACGAACTAAAACAAGTAGAGGATTTGGTTAACAAGCAAATTAGTAAAGCTCTTCCCGTAAAAAGAATTGAGACGACTTTGGATGAAGCAATCGAGATGGGTTGCCAAGCTGTTTTTGAACAGAAGTATGGTGAGAAGGTCTCTGTTTACATTATAGACGATTTCTCAAAGGAGCTCTGTAGTGGTCCTCACGTAGAAAACACCCGTGAACTCGGTAGATTTAAGATAGTTAAAGAAGAAGGGATCTCAGCAGGAGTACGACGGATAAGAGCTATTTTGGAATAATTTTCTAATACTAACAACTTTTATTTTTATAAGTAAAAGCAATGTCATCTTATTGCCCCTTAATTGTAATACGTAAGTCTTTTTGCCCATAATGTTTATTCTAAATCTCAGTTGAATTAGTATTGGTAGAGGTTACTCTGTATGATTGACTGGAAAAAAATTGAAAATAAATGGCAACAGCGTTGGGCTGAAGCAAGAGTTTTTGAAACCGATCCCGACCCTGATAAGCTTAAGTATTATCTAACTGTAGCATATCCATATCCTAACAGTCCTCAACACATAGGTCATGGAAGAACTTACACACTAACTGATGTACATGCTAGATTAATGCGAATGAAAGGATATAATGTACTCCTACCAATGGCATGGCATTATACAGGTACTCCATTATTTGCTATGGTTGAAAGACTAAAAGAAAAAGATCCAAGTATAATAGATACGTTTTGTAACCTCTATAATATCCCTGAATCAAAACTACCTGAATTAGAAACACCTGTATCTATGGCAAGGTATTTTGCTAAAGAAATTAAAACTGGAATGCAGAAAATTGGTTACAGTATTGATTGGAGAAGAGAATTTACAACAATTGATCCATATTATAGCAAATTTATTGAATGGCAATTTACTAAATTAAGACAACGCGGTTACATAACTCAAGGAAGCCATCCAGTAGGGTGGTGCCCTCATTGTGGTAATCCAGTAGGGCAACATGATACGGTTGGTGATATGGAACCAGAAATTGAAGAATTTACATTAATAAAATTCAGAAAAGGAGAACTAATTTTTCCTGCAGCAACACTTCGCCCAGAAACGATTTATGGCGTAACCAATATGTGGTTAAACCCCGATGCTCTTTATGTAGAAGCTAAAATCAATGGTGAAATATGGCTAATAAGTGAAGAAGCAGTTAATAAATTAGAATATCTAGGTCATAAAGTTACAATTTTATCAGAATTGAAGGGTTCGCGTTTTATTGGTCAAAAGTTAGTTAATCCAGCAACTGGTAAAGAAATAATAATTTTACCCGCCTCTTTTGTTAACCCTAGAAATGCAACGGGAGTTGTAATGTCAGTACCTGCACATGCTCCTTTCGATTATGTTGCTTTAGAACAACTTAAAAAGGAAGTAAAAGCTAATCCTGATTCATTTAAAATTAAACCTAGTGATATTAACAAGTTAGATCCAATTAGCATAATTGATGTCCAAGGTAACAACGAGGGTTTAGCTGTTGAAATCGTTAAAAAAATGAAAATAACTTCACAAGATAGCCAAGACCTTGAAAAAGCAACTAAAGAAGTTTATGGCACCGAATATCATGGAGGCAGAATGAAGACAAATACGGGTACTTATAGTGGTTTAAGTGTACAGGATGCTAAAGAAGCAGTAAAAATGGATTTAATTGCTAAAAGTGACGCATCAATAATGTATGAACTTAATGAACCAGTTAAATGTAGATGTGGAACAGATGTCTTAGTAAAAATATTCGAAAACCAATGGTTCATTAATTATGGTGATCCAGAATGGAAAAGGTTAGCAAAAGAAAATATTGAAGAAATGGAGATCATCCCCCGAGAATTAAAACAAGAATTCGTAAATGTAGTTGATTGGTTAAAAGAAAAAGCCTGCGCAAGGAAAGCAGGCATGGGTACACCTTTACCATGGGCAAAAGATTGGATTATTGAATCACTAAGTGATTCAACAATATATATGGCGTATTATACTGCGATAAATGGTTTAAACGAAATTAAACCTAAGCCTGAGCAACTAACAGAGGTTTTTTGGGATTATGTATTCTTGGGTAAAGGTACATCTTCAAATATCGAAATTGAAACAGGCATACCTAAATCTAAATTAGAAGAGTTACATAATGAATTCGAATATTTTTATCCACCAGAGGCAAGACATAGTGGTAGAGATCTAATTCCTAACCACCTTACTTTCATGATATTTATTCATGATGCAATTTTTCCACACGAAAAATGGCCTCAAGGAATAGTTGTAAATGGATCAGTTTTAATGGAAGGCCAAAAAATGAGCAAGAGCCTAAATAATATTATACCATTAAGTAATGCTATTGAAAGATTTGGGGCAGATCCTTTAAGATTAAGTTTAATGATAACAGCGGAACCACTAAAGGATGCTGATTTTAGCCCAGATTTAGCTAAAAGCATGGGTGATGTTTTAGAAAAACTCTATAATCGAGCTCAAAGAATTATTAAAGAAAAACATGAAGATGATGTAGAATTTACTGAAGTAGATTTATGGATGATGAGTAGACTTCAAAACCATATACAAAATGCAAACGAAGCCATGATTGATATGAAAGTAAGAAAAACCATTCACTCAGCAATTTATGACTTAGAACAGGATTTAGAATGGTATACAAAAAGAATTTCTTTTGATAAAGAGCATGCTATTAGACGTAAATCAATAAGTAAAGTAGAGTGGGAAGTCCTTTCCTCACAAATACGAATGTTAACACCTTTTACACCACATATCTGTGAAGAGATATGGGAGGAGATGGGTTTTGACCCCTTCGTATGTTTTGCAGAATGGCCTATAGTAAAGAATGAACTGGTTAGACCCGATGCAGAAGAATTAGAGTTAATGATAAAAACTTGCATAGAAGATGTTCAAAATATTATCAGAGTAACGGGCATAAAACCTAATTTAATTCACTACTATACAGCGGATAATTGGAAATGGAAAATGTATCTTAAAGCACTACAACTACAGGAAAGAGGGCAACTTGAAATTGGTTTATTAATTCAAGAATCTTTCAAAGACGATGAACTAAAAACAAAAACTAAGGAAGTCCCGGGGATGGCAAGAAGTTTAGTTGACGAAATAAAAAAAATTCCAGAAAAAACTCTTGGCATAAAAAAATCTTTAGGTCATGTTAATGAAGTTAAATTAATACAGGATTCGATAAACTTCATCAGAGCTGAATTTGGATGTGATGTGACTGTATCATCAGAAAGTGATCCATGGATAATAGACCCTAGTAAACGAGCTTCAAAGGCTAAACCATACCGACCAGCTATCTATGTCGAATAAATTTTTTTATAAACTATTTACAAAAATATTTTAGGTTAGATTTATTTCCTTAATCATATTTAATCTGCAGAGTTTGGTACTATTATGAATAATAAAATAGACATTGTTTCTCTTTTCAATGAAATTAACCAAATTTTTAAGAAATATAATATGCCCAAAATGATCGGTTTCATTCCAGACAAAATCAATATTTTTCTCGAAAGAGAAAACAATTCATCTTTTAGTTTAATATATGAAGAATTCTTTACATATTTACCTAAAGAATTATTAGATCTTTCAAGAAAAAACGCTATAGAGCTTTTAACTAAAGTAGGGATCCCCTCTGAAAAAATAACTTCATTAGATAAAGGGATACAAGTGAAAATTACTGGCGATGCTAAAATAATTCAGTTTCCTATTCTTGAATTAATTCTTCAAGATAAAAAAATCAATAAAAATTCTAAATCATTTTGCGAGGACCTAATAAAATCAATTAACAATATTTCTGAATTTTATGAATTAATTTATAGTACAAATATTGAAGAATCGATTAGTTTAGTAGATTATATTGAGGATATTTCAAATAATATTGAAAAAAAACCTGAAATCCAACAAGAAATTGAAAAAATAGTTAAAAAATATTATAACCAAAATAACATGTAATATTTTTTATTAAACTTTTTATCTTTCCATAGTTGTTGCAGTAAAAGGTGAATAATTTGAGCCCCTTCCTTTGCCTTGGAATCGAATCTACAGCAGACAATCTTGGAATAGGTATTGTTTCTTCAGAAGGAATAGTTTTAGCAAATGAAGTGAAAGTACATATACCAGAAGAAGGGGGAATACACCCTCGAGAAGCTGCAAGACATCATTCAGAAAATATTGGAGAAGTCATGAATAGAGCTTTAAATAAAACAAAATTAGGTATCGATGATATTGATATTATTGCTTTTTCACAGGGGCCTGGCTTAGGTCCATGTCTTAGAACAGGAGCAACAGCAGCGAGGGCAATTTCATCATATTTAAAGAAACCGTTAATTGGTGTTAATCATTGCGTAGGTCATATTGAGATAGGTCGTTTAACAACAGGTGCTAAGGATCCACTTACATTATATGTTTCAGGGGGCAATTCCATTGTTTCAGGCTATGAATCAGGAAAATATAGAGTGTTTGGTGAAACACTTGATATAGCAATAGGAAATTGTCTTGATACTTTTGCTCGTGCAGCAGGATTAGAATATCCAGGAGGACCAGCAATTGAAAAATTAGCTCTCAAGGGCTCTAAACTTATTCCGTTACCATATGTAGTAAAAGGAATGGATATGAGTTTTAGCGGACTTTTAACAGCGGTTTATAATGAATTTAAATCAGGGAAATATGAATTAGCTGATTTATGCTATAGTTTACAGGAAACGGGATATTCAGCTTTAGGAGAAGTGACTGAAAGAGCATTGGCACATACAAAAAAACCAGAATTACTTTTAACTGGTGGTGTTGGAGCTAACAAGAGATTGAGGGATATAATAAAATGTATTGCAGAAGAGCAGGGAGCACAACCATTTTATGTCCCAATTAATTTTGCCACAGATAATGGAGCTATGATTGCGTGGACAGGAATATTAGCATATAAAGAAGGAATAACAACTCCAATTGAGTATAGTTATGTTAATCCAAAGTGGAGGCTTGATGAGGTAAATATACCATGGCGGATTTAAAAATAATAGCTAAAGGAGCAGAAGCAGATATTATCCTCGATCCAAATTGGAATGGAAAAAAAGCTATTATTAAAAGAAGAAATCAAAAAAAATATAGACATCCTATGTTAGATGAAAATATTAGAAGAATACGTACAATACATGAAGCTGAAATCATACATAGAGCAAAAGAATCAGGAATTCCTACACCACTAATCTATCTAGTTAACCCCACAAAAGCAGAAATTATTATGGAATATATTGAAGGAACAAAAATAAGGGACATCGTTATGACAAATAACGATGAAGAAAACACTAGAATTTTCTACCAAATTGGTATACAAGCTGGTAAATTGCATAAATTAAAAATAATTCATGGAGATTTAACAACTTCAAATATGATTAAATCGGGGAATAGAATAGTATTCATTGATTTTGGTTTAGGTGAAATCTCGGAAGAAGTTGAAAAAAGGGGAGTTGACGTAAATTTAATGAAAAAAATGCTTACAAGCACACACTATTTAAAACAAGATATACTTTTATCAGCTTTTCTAAAAGGATACGTTGCTTCAATGGATGAGGAGGCAAAAGAAGTGTTAGATCGAGCCGAGGAAATTTCTAAAAGAGGCAGATATATTGAAAAAGAATAAAATTTATTTGGGGACAAGTAATAAAAATAAAGTAAAAGAAGCATCAGCAATTCTTGAAAAATTTGGTATAAATTTAATACATTATCCTATTGAACGGATAGAAATTCAATCTGATAATCTGGAGGAGATTGCTATATTTAGTTTAAAAAATGTTCATGAAAAAATACCTATAGTTATCGAAGATGCTGGATTATTTATTAATAAATTCAAGGGTTTTCCTGGACCTTATAGTAGTTACGTTTTAGAGCGTCTTGGAAATCCTGGTATTTTAAAATTAATGGAAAATGTTGAAGACAGAACAGCGAAATATATTTCAGCAATTGCGTATAGAGATGAAACAGGAATACATAACTTTAAAGGAATTGTTGAAGGATCAATAGCTTTCTCTATTAGAGGTTCAAATGGTTTTGGTTATGATCCAATTTTTATTCCAAAGGAAGGAAAAGACCAAACATTTGGAGAGATGAGTGAACAAGAAAAAAATCTACTAAGTCACCGTTCAAGAGCTTTTATTGCCCTTGGAAAGTGGTTAACTGAGTAAAGCTTTTTAAACATACCTTCACTTTAACTCAGAGCTATCGGGAGATAAAGAAAAGGCGGATCATTAATGGTCGGAAAATTGTCTAATATGCGTGGGCGTTCACTATCATCTAGACCTGTTTCTAAAAGGCCTCCTACTTGGGTTCAGTATCAGCCAGATGAAGTTAAAGCCTTAATCATTAATCTTGCTAGAGAAGGAAGAAAACCCAGTGATATTGGTAATATATTAAGGGATGAACACGGTGTTCCATTAGTAAAACCAATTGTAGGTTATGGTATATCGAAAGTACTTACTGAAGCAGGAATCGCACAAACAATACCTGAAGATTTGTACAACTTAATGATAAGGGCTACTCGTTTAAGACGCCATATGGATAGAAATCCAAAAGATTTTTCAAATAAAAGAGGATTACAAATAACCGAATCTATGATTTATAGAGTAACTAAATATTATAAAAAGATCGGGAGACTTCCAAGAGATTGGAATTATAGAAACGAAATTGTTACAATATAATCTGAACAATCATGGATCCTCCTCTAGATTTTTTAAAATCTTTTGAATCAGCAGTAGATGTTATAAAAAAACACATAACTGAAGGAAATACTATTCACATAATAACGCATAATGATGCAGATGGTATAGCTTCTGCTGGAATAATAAGTAGAACAATTCTAAGAAGTGGAGGATTATTTAAAACAACTGTCGAAAAAAGATTAGATGACGTTGTTTTTAATAGATTGGCTGAAGAAAATCCCAAAATCATAGTTTTTACAGATTTTGGGAGTGGATATTTAGAGAAAATTAGTCAAAGTCTTCCTAATCAAGATATCATTATACTTGATCATCATTTAATAATAGGTGAAAAACCAGACAACATTATACAAATAAATCCATTAAATCATAATATCGACGGGTCAAGAGAGATTGCTGCATCTGGTGTCTGTTATTTATTATCAAAAATGATAGATGAACGAAATAAAGATCTTGCTCATTTAGGTTTAATAGGAGCACTCGGAGACCAGCAGGATAAAGGTAATCAAAAAAGCTTCATAGGATTAAATATTTTTTTAGAAGAAGAAGCAATAAAAAATAATCAACTAAAAAAGAAGGTTGATTTAATTTTTTATGGATATGAAACCCGACCAATTCACCGTGCAATTGCTTATACAACATTTCCATTTATTCCAGGTTTAAGTGGAAGAGAGGATAATTGTGTAGCTTTTTTAAATAATGTAGGAATAGAATTCAAAAATAAAGAAAAACTGAGAAGTCTAAGTGATTTAAATGAAGAAGAAAAAAGACTACTATTTAGTTCATTAAGTAATTATATGGTTAGTCAAGGTTGTGATTCATCAAGTGTTCATAATATTATTGGAACAGTCTACACTTTCGAAAAAGAAACTCCATCAACTCCATTAAGAGATGGAAGAGAATATGCTAGCCTTCTAAATGCATGCGCAAGAATGATGCGTCCAAGTATTGGTTTAAGTATAGTTCTAGGGGACCGAAACGAGTCAATAATTGAAGCTGAACAAGTTGTTGAGGAATATCGACGGAAAATAGGAACATATCTGGATTGGGTTCATGAAAATAATAGGATTAAAGAACTATCTAACATATATGTTTTAGATGCTGGTTTTGAAGTAGATGAAAATATTATTGGTGTAATTGCTAGTATACTTCAAGGACAAGGTATTTTAAAGAATACTAAACCGATTATTTCAGCAGCTAATTCTAATGATGGCACAACGAAGATCTCAGCTAGAGGTACAGATTTTATTATTAATGCAGGATTACATTTAGGAAAAATAATGCAAGAAGCAGCGGAGCTGTGCGGTGGTAGTGGTGGAGGCCATGATATCGCAGCAGGAGCATTTATTTTACAAGATAATGTAGAGGATTTTATTAGAAGGGTAAATGAAATTGTCAGCAAACAATCAGTACGTTGAGACTTTGATTACACTAAAGTATGTTGATATAGAAACAGCAAAAATAATTTTAAATGCAGTTATACCTGACAACACCAAACTTCCCAATGATCTAGTAATTGAAATGTCAAGAAAAGACAAAGAAATAAAAATTTTAATAAAATGCAAAAAAGGAGTTGGAACAATGTTAAATACAATAGATGATTTACTTGAATGCGTTTCAACAGCTGAGAAAGTTATAAAAAAATTAAGTTAATTTAAATTAAATTATGGAAAGCTATATATGAGCGTTATGCATGACTAGGCTGCGTAAAAAGGAGAGACAAAATTAACTTGTCAAAGGCTGTTAGAGACAAGTGGCGCCGGAAGGAGTGGTATGATATTATCCTTCCACATTATTTCGGTGAGACTAAAGTCGGTGAAACCCCAGCGGAAGAAGGGGTTAATATAAATGGAAGAATATTTGAAACCACTCTAGCTCAAATCACCGGAGATTTTAGCCAAGAACACATTAAAATGTATTTCCAAGTAACAGATGTTGAAGAGCATAAAGCGAATACAATTTTTAGAGGACATGAATATCTTCGAGATTATTTAAGGAGCCTAGTTAGAAGACGCAGCACTAAAATAGATGGCATATTCAGAGTAACAACACAAGACGGTTACAAAGTGAAAATCATAGTTACCACAATGACTCAAACAAGAATACAGACAAGTCAGGAATATAAAATTAGACTGATAATGAAAGAAATCGTTGAAGAAAAAGCGAAAAATCTTACATTTGATCAAATAGCACATGAAATGGTTTTAGGAAAATTAGCTAGTGATGTATATAATTTAGCTAAAAATGTCACTAGTCTTCGTCACGTTGGAGTAAGAAAGAGTGAATTAATATCCTTGCCTATATCATCTTAAGTGTTTATATCTGTAAATAATTATATATTAGATAACGGGAAAGATGGAAAAACGTTCTTTAGTAGCTAAAGAAGCTGCAAGATTACTTTACTATAATATAGTTAATGAGTATATTCAAGCTAAAGAACTTGCTATAAAAAATATTGGTGTAAAAACTATCCCGAGTAATTTTGAAGTAGCAGAAGAACTCGATAAAATAACTGATGAGATAGAAGGCACCAATAGACAAAAAAGATTAATCGAAATGCGTCTAAGCGCAAAAAAGATTATGACCGATTTGGTTCAATTTGAACCACGTTTAATAGGAAGTGTTTGGAGAGGAACCATTAATCAAGGAAGCGATATTGATATAGTTGTACTGGCTTCAAATTATAGAAGCATAGACGAAATTATTAAAAAATACGATTTAATAGAAAAAGGAGAGGTCACTTTTAAGGGGGGTATTAAAGCTTATCATTATAAGATTAAAGTTGATGAATTTTTAACTGAGATAGTAATCCGTCGACCTGATGAGTATAATCCAGAAACATGCGATATTTATGGAGATAAAAAAACGGGCTTATCCATTGAAGAGTTAGAAAAACTTTTGAAGACAGACTCCCTACGCAGATTTATTCCAAAGAGGCGGATTAAAGGTTGAAGATATCTTTTGGTTCATCGGGTATTCGTGGATTAGCTAATATCGAAATTACACCAAATTTAGCACAGAGACTTGGATCTACTATAGCAACAATCAATGATGGCGGTTACACATTGGTTGGACGTGATGTACGTGTAACGGGACCAATGCTTGAATATGCTCTTATTTCTGGAATAAATTCATGTGGTGGAGATGTTGGATTAGTTAATGTACTTCCAACACCCATAATTGCTTGGTTAACTAAAAAATTGGATGCAGACAACGGAATCGCAATAACTGCAAGCCATAATCCTTCTGAATATAATGGTTTTAAAATATTTAATAATAAAGGCATGAGTCTAACTAAAAATGAGAGAAAAAAAGTACAAAATATTATAAATTCACATAAATTTAGATCATGTTCATGGGATGAAATAGGTAAAGTTGAAAATCTTGATGTTTCAGGAATGTATCTTGATAATTTATTAGATTCAATCGATATTGCTAGATCGTGGAAAGTTGCATGTGATTTATTTTATGGATCAACTGCATCAGTTGCAAAAAAAATATTTGATTGTTTTAATTCGAAAACGGTTTTTTTGAATAGTAATCCTGATGGATATTTCCCTGCTGGAAAACCAGAACCGTCTCAAGAAAATCTGTTAAGACTTGGTCAATTAGTCAAAAAAACAGAAGCAGATATTGGTTTTGGATTCGATGGTGATGGAGATAGAGTAATGGTTGTTGATGAAAAGGGTATACCTATCAATGGAGATAGATTATTAGCAGCATATGCTAATCATGTAATTGAAAAAAATGGTGGAGGCATTATTGTTACGCATATCGGTTCCTCAATGAGTATCGAAGATATGGTAGAGCCAATTAATGGTAAAGTAATTAGAGTGAAGGTCGGAGATTCTTTTATTTCGGAAGAGATGGTTACAAGTGGAGCTGTTTTTGGTGGTGAACCTATAGGAGCTTGGATTCTGCCAGAGATAAATATGTGCCCTGATGGTATACTTAGTGCATTAAAATTGATGGAAGCTCTTGAAGATAAAGATATAAAGATTTCAAAATTTATAGAGAAAATTCCCGAATATCCTAATCAGAGTTTAAGTATTCAAACAGAAAATAAAAGCAAATTAATGCAGTATGTTTTAAAAAATTATGAAAAATTATTTAATAATATTATAAAAGTGAATACTATGGATGGGCTCCGTTTAGAATTCGATGAGGGGTGGGTGTTAATAAGAGCATCTGGAACTGAACCCTTAATTAGAATAACTATTGAATGCAGAAACAATAAAAATTTAGAAAACTTGATGAAAAAAAGTATTACTATAATAAAAAATATTGAGGAGATAATATGAAAGCTGTAATTTTAGCAGCAGGAAAAGGAGAACGCTTAGATCCTCTAACTAAAAATCGCCCTAAACATCTTCTACCAATTGCTGGACATCCTTTATTAGAATGGTTAATAAAAGGGATCTCTAATGCAGGAATTCAAGAAATATTAATTGTAACCCATTTCATGGAAGGTAAAATAAAAGAATTTTTCGAAGATGGCACAAAATATAATTTAAAAATAAAATATGTTACACAAAAAGAGATGAAAGGTACTGCAGACGCTTTTAGTTATGCAGAAGATTTTGTAGGAAATGAAAAATTTCTTGGTATATATGGAGACCTTTTCTTGTCACATAACATTTTAAAACAGATAGTTATTAATCAAAAAGAAGAACCAATAATATCTGGATTACAGAGAGACCCTTACAAATATGGAGCACTTAAGATTGAAGGAGATAGAGTAATAGAAATAGTTGAAAAACCAACTAAAGGAACAGCTCCAAGTAACATAACAAACGCAGGGATCTACATATTTCCTCCAGAAATATTCAAATATATTAAAAAAACACGACCAAGCCTTCGTGGGGAATATGAAATAACTGATTCAATAAATGAAATGATTAAAGAGGGCATAAAAACCAGATTATATATGCTCTCTAAAGAGGAGTGGCTTGATGTTGGGTATCCATGGTCTTTATTAGAAGCAAATTCCAGAGCATTATCAAGTATGGTAACAAAAATCGAAGGGACCGTCGATGAAGGAGTTAAAATTCAGGGAGTAGTACAAATTTCAAAAACAGCCCATATTAAAAGTGGTGTATATATTGAAGGCCCTGTATATGTTGGTGAAAACTCAGAGATTGGTCCAAACAGCTATGTACGTCCTGGAACTACTCTAAACAAAAATGTGAAAATCGGTGCTAATTGCGAAGTAAAGAATAGCATCATTCTTGATGGAACACATATACCTCATTTGAGTTATGTTGGTGATTCTATAATTGGTGAAAGATGCAACCTAGGAGCAGGAACAATAATAGCAAATTTAAGATTCGACAAAAAAAATATTAAAATGACTATAAAAGATGAGAGAATTGATACAGGGTTTAGGAAACTTGGCGCTATTATAGGGGATGATGTTCAGACTGGTATAAATGTAAGTATTTACCCTGGTGTAAAAATTGGTAATAATGTCTGGATTGAACCAGGAGTTAAAGTTTCAAAAGATATTAATGAGGGTATTTTATCAAATATCGATAAAAATAAGAACTAAAAAACCAAAAAATAAATAAATGGGTGTGAGGTGAACGAAATACCCATAATGAACAAGAAGGACTTCAAAAAACTCTTTCCAAACCTTTCTGATGAGATGGAGACAGGAAAGTCCCTAGCAGATATAGAATTTGAATCAGATCCTCCAAAAAAAGAGAGAAGATATCAAAGTTATAATCCAGAAGCAGTGGATTTCCTCCGCCGTTGTAAAACTATTGAACAAGCAGAAGAGATAATAGCATATCTTGAAAAAAGAAAGGAAATTCAAAAACAAGAAGCCACTGCTCTTAGAAAACAATTAAAAGAAAAAGGATTAAAAAGTTTCGGAGCACCAAAAAGACTTGGTTTTTATGAAATTGACGAGAAAGAAGTAGATGATGAAGACGAAGACGATTTTGATGATTTTATCGATGAGGATGAATAAATTTTATGCATAATTAACCAAAAAGGTTTACATAAGTAAAATAGGGTTTATTCAATATAGACTTGGCACCCATTGTTGGTTTAGTAGGAAAAGCAAACGTTGGTAAAAGTACTTTTTTTGCTGCTACCACTTTAAAACCAGTAGATATAGCAAATTTTCCTTTTACAACCATAAAAGCAAATAGAGGAATAGCTTATTTTAGAAGCAAATGTGTATGTACTGAATTTAAGGTAAAAGATAATCCAAATAATAGTGCTTGTATTGATGGGGTCAGATTATTACCTGTAGACTTGATTGATACTCCGGGGCTTATTCGTGGAGCTCATGAAGGAAAAGGGCTTGGAAACCAATTTTTAGATGAGGTTCGTCGTGCAGATGCGTTAATTGTTGTATGCGATGCAGCAGGGTCAACAGATGTGGGAGGACAACCTGTTACACCTGGAAGTAACGATCCTTTAGATGACATTAGATTATTTGAAGAAGAATTTGATCTATGGCTTTTAAATATAATTTCTAAAGATTTTGAAAAGTTTTCAAGAACAGCAGAGATGAAAAGAGAAGAAATATGGAAATATATTGACGAGAAATTAAGTGGATTAGGGATTACGCGTAACCATATAATTAATGCATGTGAAAAATGTAAATTAAATCCATTCAAAGCCACAGGTTGGAGTCGAGAAGACCTTAAAAGGTTTGCAGTTGAACTTAGGAAAAGTTCTAAGCCTTTAATTATTGCAGCGAATAAAGCAGATAAAGAATTTGCACAAGAAAATATTGAAAGAATCAAAGCTGAAGGATATATAGTAATACCAACCTGTGCTGAAGCAGAATTAGCTCTTAGAAGAGCAGCGGATGCTGGTTTAATTAAATATACTCCAGGAGACAAGGATTTTAACATACTTCAACCAGATAAGCTTAACCAAAATCAACTTAGAGCCTTGGAAAGTATTAGAGAAAAAGTATTCAGAAAATATGGTAACACAGGGGTACAAGATGCTGTTAATGAAGCTTTTAGTAAATTACTAGATATGATTGTCGTATATCCCGTTGAAGATGCAGATAAGTTAACAGATAGTAAAGGACGAATACTACCAGATTGTTATCTTGTACCAAATGGTATAACTGCTCGACAATTCGCGGGAGTAATTCATAGTGATCTTGCGGATAGTTTCATCTATGCAATCGACGCTCGTACAAAAAAACGTCTTGGTGAAGGGCAAACCCTAAAAAATAGAGACGTCATCCAAATAGTCGCTGCAAAAGCAAGGAAATAGATAGGAACAATGAAAGACAAGAAGATTTTGATTTGTGATTCTATAGATGAATTAGGAGTAGAAATTCTTCGAAAATCAGAATATCATGTTGATGTTGAACCAAACATAACTTCAACAGATTTATTAAAAAAAGTAGCTGGTTATGAAGCTCTTATAGTACGGAGTCGTACAAAAATAACTAAAGAAATTTTACATGCTGGAAAAAAATTGGTAGTTGTAGCAAGAAGTGGGGTGGGTCTTGATAACATAGATGTTGAAGAAGCAAAAAAACTCAATATACAAGTGGTTAATTCAGCAGAAGCCCCAAGTAATTCTGTTGCAGAATTGGTAATTGGATATATTTTATCATTAGCAAGAAACATTCCAAAAGCTGATTCTTCAATGAAAAATGGTTTATGGATTAAAAATAAGCTTACTGGATTTGAAATAAAAGGAAAAACAATTGGAATAGTCGGTTTTGGTAGAATTGGTTATTTGGTAGGAAAAAAAGCTAGAGCTTTAGGTATGAGAGTTCTTGCTTATGATGTAGTACTAGAGAAGATAATTCACTTAACTAAAGAAATAGATGTTGAAGCATCAAATTTCGAAAAAATCCTTGAAGAATCGGATTTTATTTCAATTCATGTACCGCTTTTACCATCAACGACTTATATGTTTAATTCTTTGACTCTAGGCAAAATGAAGAAAGGAAGCTATATAATTAATGCTGCACGAGGAAAAATAATTGAAGAAAAAGCACTATTAGAAGCTATTAAATCGGGTCATATTGCAGGTGCAGCGTTGGATGTTTATGAAGAAGAACCTACTCAAAACATGGAATTAATTAAATTAGATAATGTAATTTGTACCCCACATATTGGAGCAGAATCAAAAGAAGCGCAACTGAGCAATAGTACCATAATTGCTGATAAAATAAAAAATATATTAGGTTAATCAATCATTTTATTTCTATTATCATTCATATCTTCATAAAAATCGTTAATATTATCAAATAAATAATATTGAACTAAAAATTTGAGATATTTTAATACATAACCAGTTTTAGTCCATTGTCTAATTCTTCTAGGAGAAGTATACATACTGGCTTTATTACATACTGAAAACTTACCTAATCTACTTAATCTTAAACTTAGATCCATATCTTCACAACTTAATAAATCATCTCTGAATCCATTTACCTTTAAAACATAATCTCTCATATAACAATGGCAACTAAAATAACTAAGTTGATAAATACGTAATTTATTAGCGATCCATGCTAAAATATTATTAAATTCATACATAACTCGCTCTAACTTATTCCCCATGTAGGGTTGGATTTTAAGACAAACACCAATAATATTCTTTTTACAGAATTCTTCTTCTAAGACTTCTAGGGTATTTGGATCAATGCAAATATCTGCATCAACAAAAAAAACATATTTCCCTTTACTTCTTTTAACACCTTCATTTCTTGCTCCACTGACATCATGTGGTCTATTTTTAGGTACAGAAATTAATTCAAAACCATTTTTTTTCACAATCTCTAGAGTACGATCCTTACTTCCTCCATCCATTATTAAAACTTCATAATTTTTATGCGTCTGATTAACAATAGATTTTAAGCATAGATCAATATTTTTTTCTTCATTAAGTGTCGGTATTATTATACTAAATAATATTTCATCTGTGCTTTTTTTGTTTTCTTCATCTGTTTTAGCACAGAGGTATGACAGCTTAGTGTTCACCTTTCATATGATTATTAAAACATCTATAACAAAACTTTAATGTTATTAAAAAATTTATTTTCTTCTTGCCCAGTCTATTTCCTTATCAGCAATAATATGAGGATTATTTGGGTCAACAAGAATTATTTCGTACCATTTATTTACTCCATCTTGCCAAACCCAATAGCTGTTTAGTAATTTTAGGTTGGGATATTTTCTTAAAGCACGCTGTTCAGCTATTTTTTGTAAGCTTTGTGTTGTAGTATATTTTGTTACACCCATACGTTTTTGCCTATGCCCTAAAATTGGACGACTTTTTCTAGAGCCGCCTCTACGTATACGTACTCTTAAAATTACAAATCCAGTTTTAGCTTTGTACCCCAGCCTATGCGCCCTATCTAGTCTGGTTGGTTTGTCTACTCTTGTTATTGTTGGTTGTTTGCGCCAAATGACTACCCTTTGTCGCATTAGGTCTTTAACATAACTTTTATCTGGGCGCTTCCATGCTTGTTTAAGATATCGATACATTAGATATAGCTCCTATGCAGAGCTAAAAATGAAGAGTTGTTGCTAATAAAGGTATAGGGATAGTTTATCGAAATAAAGCATAAATTAAGAATAGTGGTAAGAATATATTAGCAACTAGACCAATAACTGTAACCATAGTATTAAGACTTGGTCCTGCAGTGTCCTTAAAGGGATCACCAACAGTGTCCGCAATCACGGCAGCTTTGTGAGCTTCGCTATGTTTACCTCCATGATGACCTTCTTCAATATACTTTTTAGCATTGTCCCATAATCCTCCCGCATTACTCATTAATAAAGCGAAAAGTAATCCGCTGAAAATATTTCCTGCTAGATAGCCACCGAGCCCGTATACCCCAAAAATTAATCCAACCATTATTGTGACGGTTATGATAATTATTGTTGCAGGCATCAATTCGTGTAGTGCACCAATTGTAGCAATATCAACACATTTAGCATAATCTGGAACAACACCTTCTTTTCCTTCACGTAAACCAGGAATCTCTTTAAATTGTCGTCTAACCTCCTCAATCATACGTTGAGCATTTTTACCTACACCTAACATAAGGATTGCAGAAAAAATAGGTGGAAGAGCAATACCAATTAACACTCCTACCATCACTATTGGATTCATTAAATCGAAAGTAATTATTTGATTTAATTGCACTTCAGCAACTTCTTTATATGCAGCTAAAATACTCAAGACAGTTAAACCTGCTGCACCAATGGCGAAGCCTTTTGTTATGGCTTTGGTTGTATTGCCAGCAGCATCTAGCTTATCTAAAATATTTATCGTTTCTTCAGTAAAACCACTCATTTCTGCAATGCCTTTAGCATTATCTCCAATAGGTCCAAAACTATCTCCTGCAATAATCATAGCCACTACACTAAGCATACCAAAAGCAGATATTCCTATACCATATACTCCATATCCAGGACCTATTGCTTCGCATAGTGTGTAAGAAATCCAGCTTCCTAATCCAATACCAACAAGTGGAGGAAAAACACTAATTAAACCATAACTAAATCCAGTAATTATAGTAACAGCTGGACCTGTAAGACTACTAGATGCTGTAAGTTGAGTTGGTGGTTTATTGGTGCTAGTGAAATATTCAGTAGTCATACCAATTATTACTCCAACAATTAATCCAACTGTACTTGCCCCCCAAAGCCTCCAATTATATCCTTGAAGATAAGTTACAATTGAAGTCAGTATCAGATATAGAATACAAGTCACATATGTACCATTATTTAGGACTGCACCAGGATCTTGACCTTCTTTAACATTAACTAAGAAAATTCCAATTAAAGCACTAGTTATACCTATGCCTGCAAAAATTAAGGGGAGTTCTACTAGATAACCACCTAGAATTACTCCTAAAAGCATTACAGCCATTAAACTTGCTACGTAACTATCAAAAAGATCAGCACCCATTCCCGCACAGTCACCAACATTATCTCCAACATTATCAGCAATTACAGCAGGGTTTCTAGGATCATCTTCTGGTAAGTCCATCTCAATTTTTCCTACAAGATCAGCTGCAATGTCAGCGGTTTTTGTATATATACCACCTCCAGCTTTAGCAAAAAGAGCCATTGCGGATGCACCGAAACTAAAGCCAACTATAATATTAGGATCTCCAGTGAAGAAATATATTGCACTTACACCTAACAGAGCAAGACCAACAACAGCTAATCCTGTAACAGCACCACCTCGAAAGGCTATTAAAAAGGCACGAGTAATACCTTTTTGTGCAGAGTGAGCGCTCCTCATATTACTATCGGTAGCTACATCCATTCCTAAATATCCGGCAAGACCAGAACAAAGTGAACCAAATAAATATGCGACCACTAAAAGGATATTATCTATTGGTGTAGTAGTTGACCAAATCGGGTGTGGTAAGAAAATTAATAGAATAATAGACATGACAACAACAAACATACCTAACATTTTATACATTCGTTTGAGGAATGCTTGAGAACCATCTTTGATCGCTTTTCCAATGAAACGGGTTCTTTCGTTTCCAGGATCTTGACCTTTAACCCACCGGAGAATATAAAGTCCGGTTAAAATTGATATGAGTGCCGAAATTGGCGCTATTAGCCAAGCGTTATCTATTGCTATTTTAATTACCTCCTTTGGACCTTGAAATTACTCTTTGTGAATACCAGTAAAGAATATAAAAAGATAGATACAAAAAAGCCTATTTTAATTAATAATATAGCCATCTAAGGCTAAATGATTTTTTTGTCTAAGATAAATTACGGGTATACCTTCATTTCTTAGTCGTTGTCTTAATTCGTTATCGGTTGTCGCAACGATATATGAATTTTCTTTGGCTAATCTTAGTAACTTTGAATCAACATCTTCATCATTATTACTGTTATCATCATCAATTATTTTATATTTAGAAAGATTTGACAAAACAAAACTGATTTCTTTTTTAAAAGAAGGCTGACCTCCTTTTTTGAGACTATCCAATTCTTTTAAAACTGATTTTGTTATGGTTGGTTCATAAGCAATATCTAATAACATATCAAGTTGATCAAAAACATCTATACCAAATCTTATAGGCAATAATAAAAAATTTGTATCAAAAATAATAATTAATGGGGCTTTGTGCATCAATTCAGTTTCTCAATACCCCTGCTCCAATTAATCTCCATCTACCACCAATTCTACGACTTATTGCTACGTGATCAGTTTCTTCTCCACAGATAGGAATAGATAATTTTGCCTCTATGTAGTCTTTCTTTACTAAAGTAATGTCCGCCATAGTCTTTGAGGTTCCTACATTTAGTAGAAGTTTTTCTCCTTTAGCAATTTTAGCTACTGCTTCCTGTTCTTTACTACCAATAACGCTACTAAAAAGTTTAATATCAAGATTTAGCTCTTCACGAACAGGTGGTAACATGCCAGGTATTCCAGCAATACTTCCAACTAGACCATCTGATTTGGTTAAAGATGGATCAAGAGTTGTCCCAACACCTACAAGACCCCCAGGCAAAGCCTCTGAAACAGAACTATCTCCTATATATAAACTGGTAATTTCTGTAGTTAATTCTCTCATTTTGACTTTATTTTTCTCTCTAGTGGGTAAACCGGGGCGAATTTCTATTTCATCGCCTACTTTGAAGCTGCCTTGATAAATTGAACCTCCAAGAACCCCTCCCATCAGATCTTCAATTAATGTTCCTGGATTATTCACATCGAAACTTCGAATAATATGCATTCGTGCAGGTTTATTTGGGTCTCTTTTAGGGGTTAGTAAATATTCTTGAATTGCTTGTAAAAGGAGATCGATATTTAATTTATGTTGAGCGGAAACAGGGATTATTGGAGCATTTTCCGCAATACTTCCTTTTAAAAATTTTAATATATCAGTATAATTTCTAATCGCTTCGTCACGATTAACTAAATCGATTTTATTTTGGACCACAATAATGTTTTTTAAACCAATTATATCTATAGCTGCTAAGTGTTCGCGGGTTTGTGGTTGAGGACATTTTTCGTTTGCTGCTATAACTAATATGGCTCCATCCATAACTGCAGCTCCACTTAACATAGTGGCCATTAAAATCTCGTGACCTGGCGCATCAACAAAACTGATTGCTCTCTTAAACTCAGTATCCGAACCGCATTTTGTACACTCTGGTGTTACAGAATAACAATCAGGTTCATCACATTCTTTACATTTATAAATAGCAAAATCAGCATAACCTAATTTAATCGTAATGCCTCTTTTTAATTCTTCACTATGTTTTGAAGCCCATTCTCCTGTAAGAGCTTGAACTAGTGTTGTTTTACCATGGTCGACATGACCTATTGTACCAATATTAATTTCTGGCTGCTTTGGTAGTTTAGGGATATTTCTTCGCCTCCCTGAATCTAAATGCGATTACTATATTACTTACACTTAAATACGTTTAGCATAACTCGATGTATATTTCTTGTTTAAAAAATACTTTTTTTAATAAAAAAAAGTATTAAAAATATGAAAATAGTGATTATTTTTATAATGATAATCGATGCATCTAAACGTAGAGTGGGAAGAGCAATAATTGGATAATTATTTAATAATTTGGATAAGACTACTAAATAGTTTAATAACCATTGCTTTTTTCCCATATTTATATTTTATTTATAAAAAAACAAAAAAACATTTTTATCTACTTTGGGGAGGAGGATTTTTACTTTATGGTATAGGCATTATAATTAGATCAATTTTACCTACAATTGGTTTAGAAGAATCTTTAAATGCACAAATCTTTTCCTTTATTTTCACTTTATCGGGATTCATTTTTATTATAGTTGGAATCGGGGATCTTACAAATAGGATAAAATTAATGTTATGCACTTCGATGAGCATACCATTATTTTTATCTTATTTATTTTTTACATCTAAACCATATGAAATTGGTAGAGCAATTTCATTAATTCCCTTCATATTCATTAGTATAAGTTTACTGTTAATTAGGAAAAACTATACTTCAAGTCTAGATTTGTTAACAATAGGATGGATAATATTAACAATTGACAATATTGGATTAGCTTTAGAATTGATTTCTGAGATATTCGTAGAAGTTTTTGCGGTCTTAGGTAAGATTATAATTTTTTTAGGTATGACTTACCCACGTTTTTCACTGCTTGTGGATGATTTTAAAAGATTCTTAATATCAGGTTTACCAAATAATTATACCGAAAATAATTTAAAACATGTTATTTTAGTGAATTCTACTAATGCAAATCGTGAAGTAGAATTAAAATGGATTAAAGAACAAGTTGAAGAAAATAAAATTCATGGTATTCGTACAATTCTTATTTCATATCATGATTTAATTTCAATTAATGATATAAAAAATATTAGAATAGATCAAAAGGATCTTTATATTGTTCGAATGTTAACTGGAGGAAGAATTCTGCAAGAAATATTTACTAAAGATTCTATGACTATTAACGATGATCTTAACGAACTTGATATTTTATTAAATGAAATTATTGAATTCTCCAAAGAAAAAAAAATAAAATGTTCAGTTATTCTTTATACTCTTTCTTCACTTATTCATATTCATGGGTGGAAAAGAGTATATTCTTTCATGGTTTCAAAGTTTCAATATATTAAAGATAGTGAGATTCATGTGATTGCTTTTTATTACCCTCAAACACATGAAAATATTGCAGATATAGTAAAATTTGAAAAAATTGTAGATGATATTATTGATTTGTAAACATTCGAGGTGTGAGAGATAATCGATGTCAACATTAATTAAAAAAATTTTTGTTAAAACTTTAGAAAAATATGCTTTAAGATTTACTTCAAAAAAGAAAATTAGTGAAGAAATTACTAAAAATATTTCAGAAAAATTAAAAAAAGCTTCAAATTCAACACTAGGGAAAGAATTAGGGATTTCTTATAATTCAAATATAGATAAATTACCATTAACAAATTATGGTTTTTATCAAAAATATTTCGAATTTCCGAATTCTAATAGTTTATTATATCCAATAAATGATTATGTAAAAGTATCTACTAGTGGAACTATGGGAAAACCTAAAAGTTTCCTCGTTCCAAAACCTGCTTTAACAGATAATATGCAAAAAACAGGGTTTTCTAACCTTTTCCTTTATACTCATGATGGTGAAAAAGTGACATTTGAGTATGGAGATGTAGTTTATACGAATACTCCTGGAGGAAATCACCTTGCAGCATACAATTCAGAGATTGGAGCTAAACAAAATAAGGGTCTAGTTAAATTATGTCCAGACATTAATCTTCTTTTTAAAGATAAAGTTGAGTTCTTTATTGAAAATTATAATAAAATTGATGTAGCTTACATGCCAGTAACCACATTGATTGATGATGTTTATCCAAAAATTGGGCATCCATTTAAATTGAAAGGGTTCATAACACAAGACAGTTCTGCATGTTTTCTGAAAGAAGAAATAAAGAAAATTATTGGAAGTTACCCAAAAGTAACTTATGGTTCAACTGAAACATTAGCTTCAACTATGCCTTCAATAGAAAATCCTGGTTCTTTCTTTTTTGATTGGAGGGTATTATTTATAGAGTTAATTCCCGAAAAAGACCAGATAAAAACTGATTTCCAAACTCTAAAGGAACCCAAAGAAACATTATCTTTTTTAGATGCAGAAGTAAATAAAAAATATCAAGTTGTAGCAACTCTCTATAAAACAGATTTAACAAGATATGTAATGCCAGATATAATTGAATGCACCTGTATAGGTGACGATGTTTTAGGTTTAGAAACTCCAGTCTTTAAATATTATTCTAGATCGGATAAAATCATTAATTTACATAATTTTACTAGGATTGGAGAACCTGAAATGTTAGAAGTCTTACTAGCATCAGGGATTAAATTCGTGGATTTTGTCGTATCTAGAGAAGTTGAAGGTTCTAGAGAGTATATGATATTATATATTGAAACGGATTCTAAAATAGATGAAACAGATCTTTATAGGGCTATTGATGAAGAGCTTACGACTTTTGATAAAGATTGGAGAGATCTAAAGAATTACTTTAATTATTATCCTTTAAAAATCAGATTTTTACCAAAGGGAAGTTTCAATAGATATTTATCTAATAAAAAAGGTATGCCTTCTATTGACCGTATTGGTATGAAAGAAGAAAATTTAAAACAATTATTAAAACAGGATTAAACTAAGACTGGTTCTTTATTAAAAACTTCGAAACCACGATAAGTAATTGAATATCTTCTAGGTTGTTCGTCATATTTTATTCCGCGCATTTTATCTACTCTTATTGTTTTTATTAAATTATATTCTCTTAGATCTTTATTCAATAAGATTACTCCATCAGCTAGAAATTGTTCCATATAGAAATCTCCTTCCTGTGGACTTGTTTCTGATGTTACTATAACATTACATCTTATCTTTCTTAATTCTTCAAACAATTCACTAATTAAGAATCGTTTTCGTCCAGAACGAGACTCATGAATCACGAGACTTGTTAAAGGGTCTATTACTACATTTTTTGCTTTAGTTATCTTAATTGTATCTAGCAATTTTGTTATTGATAAATTAATTAGCTCATCAGATTCTTTGTCTCTATTTTTATTTGAACCAATTTCCGGTCGGGTAAATAAATCAAGTGTTATAAGTAGACCCTTCATCTCCCAACCAGTTAGATCCCATCCAAAGGAAGCGGTGTTTTTTTTCATACTTTCAATTGGCTCCTCAAGGCTAGCATAGACGCATATTTCTCCTCTATGAAGCGCTTTGATCAAGTATTGTATAGAAAATACTGTTTTACCTGTTCCAGGTCCACCACATAAAAGGGTGATTTTACTTTCTGGAAATCCTCCCCCAAGCATTTCATCTAATCCTAATATCCCAGTTGGAATGAAGTTCATTTAATCACCTTAATTTTAACGGAATTATCTTAGGAGAATAATAACTAATACAAATATATTTCTAAAATATATAAAGCCTTTATGCTATTAGTAAAAGTTAAGTTAATTGAAAATATGATTATAATTGCGAAAGGGATGAGGTTCTATTAAGAACCAAAGTAATAGGTGTCGCTTTGAATAAGATCAAACATATTAAATATAAACCAATACCTGTGAGAGATACTCTAATTGAAATAAAAGATGTTTCTGAGTTAATGTTAGATCTTGCATATTCTGCAGCACTCTTTAATAATGTACAATTAGCAGAAGAAGTTATTCAGTTAGAAAAAAAAATTGATGATTTACAATACCAGTTAAATATGAATTTAATGTTAATAACGCATAATCCGAAAGATGCTGAAGCATTAGCGGGAGTACAAAGAGTTGGAAGTTTAGCAAACACAATATCTGACGCTGCTGGAGATATTGCTAAAATTGTTTTAAAAGGATTAAATGTTCATCCAATAGCTCAAAAAGCATTTGAATTAACTGAAGAAAAATTAGATTTAATGTTTGTTTCAGAAAACTCGATAATTATTGGTCATACAGTAGACGAATTACATTTGGCTAGAAAAATAGGTGCAGATATAATTGCAATTAGAAGAGGTCAACATTGGTTAATTAACCCTGGAAAAGAGATGATTATGCCTGAGGATATGATAATAGCTAGAGGAACATTTTCGGGACTGGAAGTTTTAAAGAAAGCATCAACGGGAGAGATAGATATTATTGAGTGATGACGTTAATCGTATAGAAAAAGCAACCCAAATTCTCGTAGAATTAAAAGATACGTCTGAATTAATGATGGATTTAGCCTATTCTTCAATTCTGTTAAATAATTCGTACTTAGCCGAAGAAGTTCAAATACTTATGGAAAAAATGAGCCAACTTCATTTCGATTTTGATTATATAATTTTGTCATGTAAAATAGAAAAAGATGATGTTGGTGGTTTAATAGGTCTACTTAGAATTGGAACAGCTTCAGAAAAAATTGCAGATGCTGCTTCAGAAATAGCACAAATTGTTTTAAGAGGAATTGAACCCCATCCAGTTTTATCTATGGTTATACAAGAAGCCGAAGAAACAGTGGAGAGAGTTACTGTTCCAGAAGGATCTCCAATAGTTAATAAGACATTAAAAGAAAGTCAAATTCCTGAAGAAACAGGTATGTGGGTTTTAGCTATCCGCCGTGGGGATAGATGGATTCGACCTAAAGCAAATACAGTAATTGAAGCGAGGGACATCATTGTTGCAGCAGGTTATGCTGATGGAGAAACCGATTTCAAACAATTAATTTGTGGGTGTGAAAACCCCTTAGACTAATTTTAAAAAATTTTTTAATCAGTACTAACTGATTCGAGTTTGCTATCCGTTTTTTTACGACTTTTAGGTTGTTCAGTGATCATTAGATTTAAAAATTTAATATCGGTACTAACCATATTTCCTCGAATTACTTTTCTCTTACGTTCACCTTTTGTTTTTGGGTGGTATCCAACTCCTTCACTTAGGATCGGGGATATTTTTACACTCCCATGTATATCTGTTCTCATTGGTATACCATCTTTATCATTTCCTCCAGTGATTTTTAATTTATAACCTGGCATATTAGCTATATTTCCATCAATTATTTCTCCAATTCGCTTACCAATAAGGGGGCTATACCTAGAATCTTCTAAATCGATCTTTTGACTTTTTCCTGTTGAGGGATCCGATACTATGAGTGTTGGCATTTTTATTCACCTATATTGCCCATAAGGGGTCTTTTTTCCTTTTTATTTGAATTAGTTCCTCGAGGGTTTTATTAGCATTCTCCGTCAAGCGTGTTACGAATTTTTGTCGTAACATCCTGACATCCTTCTCTGGAACGTCTACGTACAGAACATCTTTCTCTTTTATATGTCTACCTACGATTGGGGTAGGCATTGACACTGCTACTTCTTTTCCTTCATCGGCTTTGGATATAGGTTGTCCTTGATCTTGCATTTGAGTCAATTTTCCTAACCCTTCATTTTCTCTATTTATCATTGGTACATTTGAGTATAGTACACCTGCTTCAACTTTTGCACCAAAAATAGCAGGTTTTGCACGTCGAAAAATAAAACCTTCCATTACTTGTATTTTAGCGGGTTGAATTAAACTATTAAATTCTTTTCGTGCTTTAGCTTCACGTTCTTCCTCAATCCATCGGACATAATCATCAATGATATTATAAATTATTACTCCTTTGAACACTTTGATTCTTTGTGATTCAGCTTCTGATTCAGCATCTGGTAATGTTTTTACATTGAATGCAAGAATTGCACCATATAATGGATCTTCATATTTTACACTTAAAGCCTCTAAAACATCACGCCGACTAACATCACCAATATCAGCTAATCTTATAGGAATATCTCTTGCACGTATGCTTTCAACAAGTGCTTCTAAACTTCCAAGCGTATCAGTTTTTACTATTACACCGGTTCGATCCGCTTTAATTTTAACACTATCAACTTCTTGATTTACATCAGCTATTGCTTTTTCAAGAGTAATATCATCACCAACTGCAATAAGAGGAGTACCAGGTAAAGCGTCTTCAATAGAAGGAGCAGCAATTTTAATACCAGAAGCAGCGTGTACTTCTTGAATTATATTAAATTTCTTTTTTGGGTCTCTAATTTCATCAAGTGGCTGAGGCATAAGTAAAGCTCTAATTTTTGTTACAATAGGTCCATTTTTCCCACCAATGACAATTGTGTCTTCTTGATGTAATATCCCGTCATAAATTATTGCATTAAGCGTAATTCCTAAACCTACTTCTTCACGAACTTCAAGGACAGTGCCTAAAGCAGATCCATCAGTAACTCTTAATTTATCTTGCATGTATTGTTGAGTTAAACCAATTAAAACCGCTAATAAGTCACCTACACCTTCACCAGTTTTTGCACTTACAGGAACCATTGCTATTGATCGAGTAAAATCACGAACCCGATCATAACGTTCACTATAAAAACCTTCACGACTCAGCGTCCCCATCATCTGATAGAGACGATTATCAAGATCTTCTTTAACAAGAGGAAGTTGTTCATTATAACTCTGTAGAAATGCAGTGTTTTCTTTAGAACGCCAGCCTTCAATTCTATCTATTTTATTCGCAGCAATGATAAAAGGTGTTTTTCTACTTTTCAAAATATTTAAAGATTCATATGTTTGGTTTTCAAATCCGTGCATAACATCTACAACTAAGATGGCGATATCAGCAACACTACCTCCTCGTCTACGAAGATTGGCAAATGCTTCGTGACCCGGGGTATCAACAACTAAAAGTCCTGGAATCTGAACATTTACTTTAAAATTTTTAACTAATTGTTGTGTTATAGCAACTAAAGTATCGAAAGGGAAGTAACTTGCTCCAATTTGCTGTGTCATTCCTCCTGCTTCACGTAACTGAACCGCAGTACCACGAATTTTATCTAACAAACTAGTTTTTCCTGTATCAACGTGTCCTAGCATACAAACAATTGGCTGACGAATTACCATACACGACACCTGTCCTTTGCTTAGAAACTCTTCCTATTAACTTATTCTTATTTTAAAAAGAACTATGTTTTTAGAAATAAATTTAATATAATAGATAATTTTTATTTAAGTCAATTTTTTAACTAATTCTAATAGTTTTTCTTTACGGGAAGAATTTTCGATTGTATTCAGAGAATCGTTTATTACTTTTAAAGCTTCATTATAATATTCTTTAGATTTCTTTTTATCTCCTTTTTCGAAATATAAGCCTCCAATCCTGCGTAAATTTCTAAAATGTTTTATTTTTTCATCCTCTGAATAATTATTATAATTAATTTTATTACTGTGCAAATTTTTAATATAATTTAAATTTTTATTTAGTATATCTAAATTGTTTGATGGTAAATCATGACCTGAAATAATAATTGATGGATTAATATTCAAATATTCTTCAAGACTTGATTGCCAATCTTTTAAATTTAAAAGATTCACTTGAGGGAAAGGTAATTCTAAATTATCACCAACAAATAATACTTTATCAACCTGATCAAAGCAACTAGCACTATCACCAGTATGACCTGGAGTGTAATTAAATTCAACCTCATCATAAGTTAGAATGATTTTTTTTCTAAAAAGAAGATTTGGTGGAGTTATTTTAACGTCTCCTTTTTTTATTTTTCCATATAATTCCAATGATTGCTTACCTTGAGCTTTAATCCTTTTATACGCTGAGTCGTGTGCAATTATTAAATCGTTAACAAATTCTTGATTGCCCCAATAATGATCATAATCTGCATGGCTGTTAAAAACTATAAAGGATTTACCATAAACCTCCTCTTCAATTAATCTCTTTTTAATTTCAATAATCGCATTTGGACCAAGAAAAGTATCTAAAAAAATTATATGCTTTTTACCATTTATCACATATACATTTGTGAGGTATGGTTCATTAAAAGTAAATAGATGCCCACGAGTACCTACTTTTTGATATTCCATATCAATAATAAAATAATGTCCAATTTAATAAAAGATGGGCCGGGCCGGACTTGAACCGGCGACCTCCGCGGTGTGAACGCGGCGTTCCACCAAGCTAGACTACCGGCCCACAACACATGTAGCTAAAGAAACAAAATAAATTCCTTTTCATAAAAATTAAATTGTAAAGTCAATTTTCATTAATTAGAACAAAAGATTGTTTAAAATTATAGATTGTCCATGTTTTTAATTATTGTATCACCGAAATCTGTACAAGACACTAACTTTGCATTTTCTAATTGTCTATAAAGATCTTGAGTCACAATTCTTGAACTGAATGTTTTTGTAATTGAAGATTGTATAAGTTCTGCAACTTCATTCCAATTCATATATTGTAACATCATAACAGCGGATAAAATTATGGAACTTGGATTTGCTCGATTTTGATTAGCATGTTTTGGTGAAGTCCCATGAGTTGCCTCAAATATCGCATGACCTGTTTCAAAATTAATGTTAGCCCCCGGAGCTATTCCCAATCCACCAACTTCCGCAGCACATGCGTCACTTAAATAATCACCATTCAAATTCAAAGTAGCGATTACATCATATTCACGTGGTTTAATGATTAATTGCTGAAACATTTGATCAGCGATTCTATCATTTACTATTAACATTTTTTCTAAATTTTTACCACCATTTTTTTCTTCTAAAAGTTCTAAAATCTTATTTATTTCAGTTTCTTTACCTTTAAACCCTAATTCATTAATTTTTACTGAAATATCTTTTAAACTCGTGTTCGGGTATTTATTTTTAATATCAAGAATTTGATATTCCATTTCTGTGACAATATAGTTTCTAAACTCACTTTGAGCTACTTCATAACCCCACTTTAGAAATCCGCCTTCAGTATACTTCATTATATTTCCTTTATGTACTAGAGTTACAGATTTACGATTATTTTTTAAAGCATAATTTATGGCAGCTCGTACAAGTCGCTTAGAAGAGGATTCAGATACTTGTTTAAGACCTAATGCAGCATCTTGAGGAATAATTAGACCAAAATTTTTCAAAAAACCACGAATAGTTTTAGCTTCATCCGAATTATGTGCCCACTCTATACCACAATATACATCTTCTGTATTTTCACGAAAAATAATCATATCAATTTTATAAGGATCCTTTATTGGTGTAGGGACACCTTCATACCATTTAATAGGTCTTATACACGCATAAAGATCTAATTTCTGTCTTAATGCTACGTTTAAACTTTTAAAACCATCTCCAACAGGAGTTGATAGTGGTCCTTTAATACCAATCTTATATTTATTGAATGCTTCAAGTGTTTCTTTAGGTAAAAGAATTTTTTGATAAGAATCATCTGAAATGTTTGATAAATAACCTTGATCTAATCCTGAAGTTTCAATTGCATCTTCACCCGCATATACTCTTAACCAATTTATTTTTCGTTTTTTTGCATAAATTTTGTCAACTGCAGCATCTACAACCTTAATCATTACAGGCGTAATATCTTTACCTATGCCATCACCCATGATAAAAGGAACCACAGGATTATTACCAGTAACTTCTAAATCATTTTTAAAATTATGCATTGACATTATTTACCTCTTAACTTATTTTTAATGAACTCCATTTTTCCACCTGCTTTAATGATTGATATTTCATGCTCACTTAAATTATGTTTAACATAATATTTTTCACCAGAAGCTTCAACTAGAACAAGTTCATCAAAATTATCTAGGTTTAGTTCGAGTTCATTACCTTCTTTCAATTTATCATAATCATCTTTATCTCTAAAAATAAGAGGTAATATGCCAAAATTAATTAAATTAGCAATATGAATCCTAGCAAAACTTTTAGCAATTATTACGTTTATCCCAAGATAACGAAGAACTATTGCTGCATGTTCTCTACTACTACCTTGACCATAATTTTCTCCTGCAACAATAAATCCCCCATTTTTTTGAATAGCTTCATTATAAAAGGTACTTCGAATATTACTAAAAGTAAATTTTGTTATTTCAGGGATGTTACTTCTTAAAGGTAATATGTGAGCAGTTGCAGGGAGAATATCATCAGTAGTGATGTTATCTCCTAATTTTAATAAAATTTTACCATAAAATTTGTTATTCAGTTTTCTAAATATTGGTAAAGGTTTAATATTTTGTCCTCTAAAAATCTGAATATCTGATCTATTATCTAAAGGGGTAACAATCATATTATCATTGACCATGAATTTTTTAGGCATTTTTAGTTTGATATCAATATTTAAAGACCTAGGATCGGTTATGTAACCCGTTAACGCCGATGCAGCAGCAGTTTCAGGGCTAACTAAATATACATTAGCATCGTTAGTTCCACTACGACCTTTAAAATTTCTATTAAAAGTTCTAAGGCTAGTTGATCCAGAAAAAGGAGCTTGCCCCATTCCTATACAGGGACCACAAGCACATTCTAATAACCTTGCTCCTGAATTAATTATATCATTTAATTCTCCACTTTCAATAATATGTTGAAGGACCTGCCGGGATCCAGGTGATATAACTAAACTTAAGTTTTCGTTTATTTTTTTATTCTTTAAAATTTGAGATACAATTTTGATATCTCTTAAGCTTGAGTTAGTACAACTTCCAATACAAACTTGATTAACTGGTATATTTTTTAATTCATTTACTTTTTTAACATTTCCGGGGCTATGTGGTAAGGATATTAGAGGTTCAAGTTCGTTGAGATTGATTTCAATAATTTCATTATATTGAGTATTGGAGTCAGCTGTAAGTTTTATCCAATCATTAACACGGTTCTGTGAATACAGAAATCTTTTCGTTATTATATCAGAAGGGAAAATACTCGTTGTTGCTCCAGTTTCAACACACATATTAGTTATAGTACTACGTTCAGGAACACTAAGATTTTTAACACCAGGACCAAAAAATTCTAAAATTTTACCAACACCTCCCTTAACACCTAAAATTCTTAATAGCTCTAAAGCGATGTCTTTTGCTGAAACCATTGGTGTTAGATTTCCGATTAATTTTATTCCAATAAGTTCTGGCATTTTTATTGAAAACTTTTCTCCAGCCATTACTGCAGCTACATCTAGACCTCCTGCACCGAAAGCTAACATACCTATCCCTCCAGCTGTAGGAGTATGACTATCGCTTCCAACCAATATTTTTCCAGGTTTAGCAAAGCGTTCTAAAAAAACTTGATGACATATACCGTTTCCAGCTTTCGAAAAATATAAACCATGTTTAGATGAAAAAGATTGTAAATATTGATGGTCCTCCATATTCTTATAATCTTCTTGAAACATGTTATGATCAATAAAACAAACACTTAACTCTACTTGAGTATTAGAAATCTCAAAAGATTCAAATTGAAGCGCAGACATTGTTCCTGTCGAATCTTGAAGAAGCGTATGTGTAACTTCAAATTCAACTTCATCATTTTTTACGAAGTTATCTCTTGGTAATTGTTTTTTTATTATCTTTTCCACTATACTTTTACTCATTTTTTAACTTCCTTAATATATTGTTGTGTAGTATCAAACTCATCTTTTTTATTTACATTATAATGTTCCCATAATTCTGGTAAATGATAGTGAACTAATTTAAGGATCTCTGAATCACTTATCGTAGTAACTCGTCCTTCATCATACTGGAAGGAAATTATTTCTACGATTTTTTGAATTCCATGATTATCCTTTGTTATCCATTCTGATCTTGGTATTTCAAGAAGTTCATTTATTTTCCAAGCAACACCACTAGATCCACTATATTGTCCTATGGCAGATTTATAAGGTCTATTTAAAATTAATTCTAAATCATAGGAAGAATAAATTTCAGGATGCTTAATCATCCCATCCACGTGAATTCCAGCCCATGTAACATTAAAATTTTTACCAATTAAAGGATAAAAATCTGGGATTTTGTAACCAATCTCTTTATAATAATTAGCTATTTCATTAATAATTCTTGTATTAATCGATAAAGTTGGTTTTAATTGTAAAATTTGGAATATCATGCCTTCAATAGGAGTATTTCCTGCTCGTTCACCAATACTTAAAAGAGTCCCATTCACCGCAGAACAGCCATATAACCAAGCAGATGCTGAGTTAACAACACTTAGATGGTAATCGTTATGTCCATGAAATTCAAGCCATTCGCTAGGTACATTAGCTTCCTTATTTAAAAGATGCATAATTTTAGGAATACTTCTGGGAGATTTAACATTCGGGTAAGGTAAACCAACACCAAGAGTATCACATACTCTAATTTTTACAGGTAATCCATACTCCTCAGATAATTTCATTAAACATTTAGCAAAGGGTAAAATCACTTTATCGATGTCAGATCTCGTTGCGTCTTCTAAATGACAACGAGGAATAATCTCTTGGTTTAAACAACATTCAGCAATATTTAAATGATTATTAATCGCTTTCTCACGAGTCCAACCAAATTTAAAATATATATGATAATCACTTAGAGAAGATAAAATACCTGTTTCAGTAATACCAGTATTTTTGACTAGTTCTAAATCTTTTACATTCGCTCTAATCCAACCAGTAATTTTAGGATATTCGTAACCCAGTTCTTGACAATTTTTAACTGCTTCACGATCTTTTTTATTATATAAAAAAAATTCTGTTGCCCTAATTATGCCTTGAGGACCTCCAAGTTTATGCATGTATTTATAAAGTTTCTCAATCTGTTCAACTGTATAAGGCTCTCTTGCTTGTTGACCGTCTCTAAATGTCGTATCAGTTATCCAAATATCTTCAGGAATGTTAATTGGTAAATATTCTTCATCAAAAGCTATTTTGGGTAAGTGAGGAAAAGGGAATACTTCTCTGAATAAATTTGGATTATTGGAAGATTCATTTAATATCATATTCTAATCACTTTTCTCAAACGCATATTTGTTACAAAGAATTTTTATATAATAAAAACATATTTCCTGGAAAACTGAACATACGGTTATAAATGAGGAGAATGTATGAACACATGAAAAATAATGAGAATGTTGTTAATTTTCTTAATGATGAGATAAATCGGAAAATTTTACAAGAATATTTAAACGATTCCCGGCAATCCTATAGAGAAATTTCAAGGAAATTAGGCGTAGCACCAGGAACAATAATTACTCGTATGAAACACCTTGAAGAAAATGGTTTAATAAAAAAGTTTACAGTACAAATTAATCTTGAAAAAATGGGCTACATTATTACTGCAATAACCCACATGCAAATCCGAGGTTCATCAATTTTAGAAAAAGACAATATATTATTTAAGTTAAAAGAAGCTAATGCAATTTACAAAGTTACAGGTGGAACAGACATCATCATTATTGCTAAGTTAAAAACAACAATGGAACTTGATAAATATCTCACAAAATTAAATAACAATAAAGCTATTAGAAGGACTCATACATACGTCGTATTAGATACTATAAAAGAAGATTTTAACCATATATGAATTCAACTATTTAATTTCTTAAATTGGTCTTTGGTTGCACCACAAATGGGACAAACCCATTCTTGAGGCAACTTTTCAAAAGGAGTATTTACAGGAACACCGTTTGAAGGATCACCCTCAGTAGGATCATAAATATATCCACATACAGTGCATTCGTATTTGTTCATATCTAGAAACATTGTAGCAGAATAATTTAAAGGAATCCAAAATACATAGTTATACATCAAAATACAAAGATATATACATCAGAAAACCAGTAATAAAATAAAGGTTTTAGCTAATTTCATTTAAAAATTATCAATTATTTCATTAATTATCGAAAATTTTAAAATAAACTATATCGACAATAAAAGCATTTCAGTTACCTGAAGAAGCCTTTTCTGCTGTTCTTTTCATAATAATTCGATATTTTCTATATTTATCATCCATTGAAAATTTTGCTGGGTGAGGTATAATTACAGGTCCGCTGCATTTAGGACATTTATCAGTATTTAGTGTATAAATACCACATTTTTTACACTGTCTTAAAAGCCATACCAATCAATATCACTTTTACATTCTTTTAAATGAAATCGTGCCTTCGAAATTTGTCCATAATTTTTCTGTATGTTTAACTAGCTTATCTATGGCTATTTCTGCTTTTTTATAATCATCAGAAGTGACTTCCAATTTGTATTTGGGAGCACCTAGAGTATATATATTAACAGATGAGTCTAATTCGTCTCCTAAAGATTTTATATCCATAAATACGCCTTTGATGTCTTCGACGCCTTGCTCTCCCAAAGCGGTTGCTTCATAAACACCATGCACTGTAACTCCTTTAACAATTATTTTATCTTTTGCTACTTCAGTTAAAACCTGGGCAATTTTTTCTTTTATACCTAATTCTATAAATATTATAGAATTTTTTTTAGCTGCTTCTTCCAATGCATCGTAAATACTATTATATTTCGTACTGATAGGTGGGTTAATTTCATTAAACAAATCTTCAGGCGTCATCATTAATGTTTGTGCTGCTAATTTAAGTAGGGTTTCTGCTTTACGGGTTTTCTTCCAGTGTTCGAGTTTCTTTCGTTTATCATCTCTATTAACTCGTCGCAAAGATAAATCAACTTGACCTTTAGATGCATCAACTCTAAGTACTTGAAGAACTACTTTCTGACCTTCTTTAACATGGTTCCTTATATTCCGTACCCAACGTGAAGAAATTTCAGATATATGTAGAAGAGCTTCCTTTGAAGCGTATTCATCAAGAGTAACATATGCTCCATAGGACTCAATCCGACTTACTGTTGCTACAACCATCTCGCCATTTTCAGGCCATTCGGATCGTCCAAAACTCAAGTCTCTCACCCTAATACAGCTAATATTGACCCATTAATTTTTGCTTTTCCACCAGTTGGTTCAGCTAGAATTTCACCACAAGTACGACATTTAACTATATTTGTGCAGTTACTAAAGACTAATTGTTCGCTTTCGCAATTTAAGCACTTTACTCGTAAAAATCTCGAGGTAGGTCTAGGGATCAAATCATTCCATTCTGACATTTTATACTATCTCCGCTTTCTTTAGACGTATCCCTTCTCTCATTAAATTATATTTACACTCTTTACATTGAAGTTGTAATGTAGTTTTTTTTGTTACTTTAGCTTGATTATGTTGCATAGGGAACTTTTGTCCACCATAACCCTTTTTTCGAATTGCTTGATCACGTTCACCTTTACGAGCACCACGTCTTTTACCTGCTTTGTGGATTGAAACAGTAAATTCAGTATGGGTCTTACACTTTGGGCAATAAGTTTTTAGTGTTTTTGGTATTTTCATTGATCTATCTCCACCACCTTAGCTATGCCCTTCCTTATTAGGTTTTCAGCGTTTTGAGCTGGTAAAGTAGCAACATCCTCGATTTTAAATGGTCCATATGTCTTTAAATCAATGCCCATAATAGCTGGAAGGGCTTGAAGGAACCTAACTACTTTATAATTTATTTCTTGTTTCTCGACTTTAACAGAAGGGGTTACTGGTTGATAGACTGGGGGTGAAAAAGTATCTTTTATTATTTCTCTCCCTATTAGAAGATGTTTTAATGATTGGTTATGAGAAGCTATTAAACGTCTTAAGTCTACTTGGAATTTTTTTTCATCATTTGTAAGATTAAGAGGTTCAACACTGTTTCCATCTAATTCAGCTTTAACTATTTTCTCCAATCTAAGTTCCCATAAATGGTTAATCATTGAATCAACATGTAATTTTTCTTTATCTATAATCTTATCAACAAGTAAAGAACTATCACTTTTACGTTTTTCTTCTTTTAATCTTTTAGAATATCCAGAAATTTGATCAAAAAAACCTTCTGGAAGAGGCTGAATATCCTTATTATTTTTTTCTTTTTTCCAATAATCTAATAAAAGATAATAATATTCTGTCAATTTATTACACGAGCCCCTTTTTTACATAATAAAAATATTGCAACAGCTAAAGGAAGAGTAACTTTCTCTTCATTATATTCACCATAAGTTGTATCTCCTATCCTTATTTTAGGAGCCCATCTAACAAATAATTTTACTTCCTCTCCTTTAAACACAATTGCATTTGTAAATGGATCATAATCAGAGATATTTTCAGGGTTTATAGTCTGAGTTTGCCACCCTGTTTTACCATGAAGTGTATTCGGTAAACGTATTAGACGGTGAATATCAGTGGTTACAACTGTGTCAATATCAGCTGATTGTTGTTTAATAGCAATTTTTAATATTGTATCTAGGTCAGTAATTATTCGTTCTTCATCTCTACCAGCAAATTTTTTTAATATAAAACTTGGATGGTTATTTTGTAGCGCGATTAAAAATTCACTCTTTTTATTAATTAAATTTTGAGTTAAAGTACGACTTAGGTTTAAACTTTTTATCGTTTCAGAGGAAGAATCATCAACAAAATCATATAGAGCTTTACCTACTCTTCCCCTCCAACCTTCATCGCCTAGAATGCTTCTTCCCCCATGACCTTTAGGATTGAATCCAATATATTCTGGTTTTATTCCAGTACCAAGAATATAATCAACAATTTCACGTCTTGAAGATTGATCAAAATATCTTACATTTTTATTTCTAACATGAACGTGGTATCCACGATTACCACTAAAGTTTACTACTAAATCATTTTTGGTTGTGAAACCAAAATCTTGTATTAAAATATCTAAAAGTTTCTGAGTCTCATTTTTTGCAGCCTGAAGACATTTTTCACATAACCATGTTTCAGTTTGAAACTGTGCTTTCCCACATTCACAAAGTTCAGGTGGTTTTCCAACCCCCGTTTTGCCACAATTTCTGCAAAGCCATTTATCGTGTTCAGTTTGGCAAGGTAAATTAAAATGATCAGCATCTATATCAAAAACTAAATCAGCTCCAATCCAACCTTTTTCATTCATATCATAGTCGGGATGTTTATAATAGCTTGATGAATGGTAACTATTTGCAGGTGCATTATCAATTAAATAACGATGTAACACTACTTCATCTTTGAAGCTTATGTGACGAAACATTGTTCTTCCTTCGAAAGTAAGAAAAGCAAATTCTCTAAGCTTAATTTCTGTTGGGGCAGGAATAGTTTTTGCATTATTTCTATACCATTTACTAAATTGTTCAACTACAAATTTGGTGCTACCCCAATCGGATTCCATATCTAATTTTAATGCACACAGAAGTTTAAAAATTGGACTAAAATAAATTATTTGGATGTTAATTATTGATAATGTTTGTACCATTTTCTTTAGGTTGAGAAGCAATAACTCTCTTCGCTTTTATTCTATAATAATTTAGGGGGTGTTTTATACGTTCACATATTTCATCTTTGTTACGGCAAATTCCATGTGTTCTTAAAGTATCACATAGAGGGGGAGTATAGCGGGTTTTATTACCTTTTAAACCTGCAATGTGCTCTATTTGATAACGAGTTAAAGCTTCATCAAAATCAGTTACACTAACATACAAATCAACGATGCTCTCAATAGGCATTCCAACATTTATAAGAAAACTTGTTAAAGCAAATCTTTCCATGTGGCTAGCACGACGTCCAGAAAGCAATCCTTCCAAACAATAAGTCATACAGGGTGGAAATGCTTCACGGATAACTTCTAAAGGTAAATCTTCTGCACCAATTTTTCGTCTATTTTCTTCAAAAATTTTGGAAATTTCCTCTAATTTGAGTTTAATAGGTGAAGGTAAATCAAAATTTACTCTATTAGAGACACGTTCTCTAATTAGCATTTCAACTTCTCCTTGTATTAGACGTGCAACTTCATTTTGTTGTAATAAGACATACCCATTCTTTAAAATGCGGTTAACTAGTTTCCATTTATCTTCATGAAAAATGCTACTGCTATGAAGATAATTATTAAAAAATAATTTGAAGGGATATGTTTGTCCATCATAATTTTCTTTTGTGTTCTGAAGATCCCAATTAAACTCGTTTATTGCTATATCAAATAATGTTTTACTATCTTCCTTCATAAGCAAAAAATATATTCTTACGGCTTCAGCTAAAGCATATCTTCTATCAAGAAATGAATCGCCCTTTAGACTTACTAACATCGAAGCTACAGGATATGAAAGCAACTCAGTCATATAATCTTCAAGCTTCGCTTCTACAACACCTTCAATAATAGCTTCAGTTACTCTTTCTGTTGCTCTATCAAGGATTTTTGAAAATGATGGATCAGCTAGGTCGTTTAATTGAATATTTAAAGCATCAACTAGTCTCACTGCTTCCTTTAAAAAAGGATATTTTGCAGCATCTCTTTCAAGCATAAACGACCGCTAATAGATAAATGATTAGTATGTTTTAGAGTTTACCAAAATTTTTATCATAACATGTAAAAATTTAAAATCTTTATAGGTCTAATTAAAAAAATACCTAATAACAGAATATTATTTATAAAAATTAAATTTTAGAAATTAGTAAAACTGGAATGTTTTTATTTATCTCTATAGAATTTTTGTCTAGATTTCTATATGGTTACTGAAATTTTACTAATATTGGGTATTTCAGTCATTATTTCAGTAATCGGACATGGATTTTTTGAAAAAACAGGAACACCTGAATCAATATTTTTATTAATTTTTGGTTTGATTCTTGGCCCAGGAATTGGATTTATTAGACCTTCTGATATAGAAAACCTTGTTCCCTTTGTTTTTACTTTATCAATAATTATTATTCTTTTAGAAAGCGGATTATCTACCTCTTTATCAGATCTTTTTGAGACTATGAAAGTATCAACCTTTTTTACTTGCATGGTGTTATTAATAACAACTCTTCTATGCAGCTTATTTTTTTACTTTCTTTTAAAATGGGATTTATTCTCAAGCATAATAATCGGTGTAATATCAAGCGGTACATCAACACTACCAATAATGTATTTTATTAACCGAATGGAAATGGACATTAAAGTGACTCAATTACTTGTTTTTGAATCAATCATTAATGATGTTACAATACTCACCTCAGTAGCTATTATCCTTCAAATAATGACTCTAAAAATTGAAATTAGCAACATTATTACAAATATCATATTATACTTAATCGTTGCAGTTATCTATGGTTTACTTTTTTCTTTAGGATGGGTTTATATTTTAATAAAATTTTTTGACGATTTACAATTAAAATATATTTTAACCTTAGCAGTAGCAGTAATTCTTTATTCGATAGTTGAATCTCATGGAGGAAGTGGCGTCATTTCAGTTATGGTTTTCGGAATTTCCGTAAATAATTTACCAAACTTTTTCACTGAACATGGAGTTATTGCAATAAAAACTAAAAATTTTTTCACACATATACAAGTTATGCAAGACGAGATCACATTCTTTGTAAAAAACATCTTCTTTCTAATAATGGGGCTTTTATTTGATATACGATCTTTTAACAATTTTATTCTTTTAATTTCTATTTCCTTAATAGTTTTAATGGTATTAAGCAGATTAATTTGTGTAATAATATTAGGAAAAATTGATTCTTTATACAATAAATATATTTGGAAAATTTCATTAATGTTGCCAAGAGGACTTACTGCTGGTTTAGCAGCTGTTATGCCAATAGAAAAAGGTATAAATATTCCTTATTTAAAAGACCTTGTGATTTTTCTGGTACTTTTAACAAATATTACTGCCACAGTAGGATTTATGAGCTTCATTAGAATGAAAAACAGGATCGAATAAGGAATCATAACTAAATGAATGTATAAATAATCTTTTACTTAAATATTGATTAATTATAAACGTTTTATCTTGCTGGTTTTTGAATTTTTCCTAAGACAAGTAATTTTAATGGTACACCATTTACTGAATGAACTTTATAACGGACGCCAGGAATATCACCCATAGAACGGCTGCGGGGGCCACTAATTCCTTCAATTGTCACTTCATCATGTTCATCAACGAAATTTAATGCTCCATCTCCGGGTAAGAATGCGGTTGCTAATCGACCATTTTTAATTATTTGTATACGAACACATTTACGAATGGCTGAGTTAGGCTGTTTGGATTCAACACCAACTTTTTGAAGAACTATCCCTCTTCCTATTGGAGCTCCTTCTAAAATATCCTTCTTTTCAGCTTTACGTTTCTTACGGAGGACATAGTCTTTACTTTTATATCGCATTGCTTTACGAACATTTTTCAACCTGCGACCTGCATACATACCGTTTGCCAAGTGATTCTCCACCTACCGGTGAAGACTGGAATGTTTAAACTTTACGCATTTAAAGACGTGAAAAAATGGTTTGATATTAAAAGTTAATCTAATCTTAATTGAATTTATTATGCTAACAAACCGAACCTTTTTATTTTCCATATGTTTTCCAACTGTGTAGGAGAATAGAGAATTGAGTGGAAAAGTTAAACCACACATTAACTTGATAATTATTGGTCATGTCGACCACGGTAAAAGTACAAGCGTTGGACATTTGTTCTATGATGCTGGTGCTATTGACGCAAAATATGCTAGAGAAATGGAAGCAGAATCTAAAGCTATGGGAAAAGAATCTTTCAAATATGCATGGCTTCTTGACCGTCTTAAAGAAGAACGTGAGCGAGGCATTACAATCGACCTCGCGTTCTATAAATTAGAAACCGCAAAAAATTTCTTTACTATAATAGATAGCCCTGGACACCGCGATTTTGTTAAAAACATGGTCACTGGAGCAAGTCAAGCAGATGGAGCTGTTTTACTTATATCAGCTAAAAAGGGAGAATATGAAGCAGGTACTAACCCAGGTGGTCAAACAAGAGAACACGCATTCCTAGCAAAAACATTAGGTGTTAACCAGATTGTTGTTGCAGTAAATAAGATGGACGACCAATCAGTAAACTGGTCAGAACAACGTTATCAAGAAGTAAAAGACGGTGTATCGCGTCTCCTCCAAATGGTTGGATATGATGTAAGTAAAGTCTATTTCGTACCAACAAGTGGTTGGGGTGGCGATAATTTAGTAAAGAAAAGCGAAAATATGCCATGGTATAAGGGACCTTCTCTATTAGAAGCATTAGATACTTTCACTATACCACCTAAACCAACTGATAAACCATTAAGAATACCTGTTCAAGAAGTTTATACTATACGTGGTGTTGGAACAACACCTGTTGGAAAAGTTGAAACTGGAAATTTGAAAGTCGGTGACGATTTAGTATTTATGCCAAGTGGTGAAAAAGGTAAAGTAAACAGTATAGAAACACATTACACAAGATTAGATGAAGCAAATCCAGGAGACAATATAGGCTTTAATGTTAAAGGTGCTAGTAGAGACAAGCTTAAACGTGGAGAAGTAGCTGGACATCCAAATAATCCACCTAGTGTAGCTAAAGCATTCAAAGGAAGAATATTCGTTATTCATCACCCAACCGCAATTGCTCAAGGATATACTCCTGTACTACACATACATACAGCGCAAATAGCAGTTAGATTTGATAAACTTGAAAGTAAACTCGATGCAAGAAGCGGACAAGTTGTTGAAGAGAATCCAAACTACCTAAGAACAGGAGAAGCAGCAGTCGTACGTTTCGTACCACTACAACCAATATCTGTTGAAACATTCATAGACTTCCCACAGCTTGGTAGGTTTGCTCTAAGAGATATGGGTACTACTATTGCTGCTGGAGTCATCCTTGAAATAGAAAAATAAATTTTTTAATTTATTTTTTCGATAGGTTTAAGTTCTTAGTTGTCTGACAAATCGGGGAACAATCATGGCACGCCGTGCAAGAATAAAACTAACAAGCACAGACACTGATAAACTCGAGGCAGTGTGTGGAGAAATCAAAGAGATCGCTTCAAAAATTGGCGTAAAGTTAGTTGGGCCTATACCTTTACCAACAAAAAAATTAATTGTACCAACAAGAAAAACACCTTGCGGTGATGGTACAAGCACTTGGGATAAATACGAGATGAGAGTGCATAAAAGGTTAATAGAAATCGATGCTCGGGACCGTGTAATGCGTAGCATAATGCGTATAAGAGTACCCAATGAAGTCTATATTGAGATGGAAATCAAGTAATTATAACATTAAGTTAACAGCCTTTTTAATGTTTATTATTTTTAAGATTTAAAACATAAATACTTACTAAGCTATTTTTTAAGTAATTTCAATTTAGGAGAAATTCAATGAAAAAATTATTAATAGCCTTGGGTGGCAATGCTATCAAAAAAAACTATGAAAAAGGAACATATGAAGAACAAATCAAGAACATTGATGTTGCATGTGAACAAATTGCTGAACTATCAAATCAGGGTTATAAAATCGTAATAACTCATGGTAATGGTCCTCAAGTAGGAGATTTAGCTATACAATCTGAAAATTCACTTGATTTAGTACCACCTCAACCCTTATCCGTACTTGGTGCGATGACTCAAGGACAAATCGGTTATATGATTCAACAATCGATAAAAAATAAATTAAAAAATAAAGATAAAAATGTAGTAACAGTAGTAACACAAGTCTTAGTTAATGATAAAGATGAGGATTTTAAAAACCCTACTAAACCAGTAGGTCCATTCTTTGACGAAGCCACTGCTAAAACTCTTGCAGAAAAACAAGAATGGATAGTAAAAAAAGTTACAACAGAGGGGGAAAAGACCTGGAGACGTGTAGTTCCTTCACCTAAACCGATTAAAATTATTGAATCACAGTTTATTCATGATTGTATAGAAAAAGGATCAATAATTATCGCAGCTGGTGGTGGAGGAATACCGGTTGTTTTTGATAAAAAGGGTAAATTAAAAGGAATCGACGCAGTTATCGATAAAGACAGGTCTGGATCACGATTAGCTATAGATATTAAAGTGGACATTTTTCTAATTTTAACTGACATTGAATATGTTATGAAGAATTATGGAAAAAAAACTCAAAGACCTTTTAGAAAGTTATCAGTAAAACAAGCTAAAGAATATTTAAATGAAGGTCAATTTGGTTTAGGTAGTATGGCACCAAAAATTGAAGCAGCATGTGATTTTATTGAAGCTGGTGGCGAATTAGTCATTATTACTAGTTTAGAAAAAGCATTAGAAGCTATGGAAGGTAAAACAGGTACTAATATTTTAAGATGATTAAAAATTCATTTTATTTTAGTAATACTAATAATCGATGCCATAGTTGAATTCATTACTGCAATCATTACCCTGTTGGAGGTAAAATGGGGGAGTAAATGGATTATGTATTGAATTAATTTAGGATTTAAGATTGATTAATGGTTTCAGCAGTGCACAAAAAAGATTTTCAAAAAACAAATTTTGTTCTTCTAATACAATCCAATCGTAACCATAATTTTGATTAATTCCCGTCAGAGAAGAATAAATTATTAGTATTTGACCATTTTCGTTTAAATATTTTTTTGCTTGATTAAGGAAGCTACTAATAAGTTCCTTTCCTGTTTCACCTCCATCCCAAGTACTATCATTTATGCTTTTCTCTGAGGGCAAGTATGGTGGATTAAAAAGTATCCAATCAAACTTTCCACAAATTTTCTCAAATAAATTACTCTTAAACACAGTTATTTTATCTGAAACATTATTTTCTATAGCAAATTTTTTTGTAACTTCAATAGCTTCTAAATTAATGTCAACGGCAACAACTTTTTGAACCACATTTTTTTTAGCTGCAGTTACTGCTTGTATACCACTTCCAGTGCCCATATCAAGAACTTTACCGTAAACAAATTTTTCAACATATTTTTGTAATAAGAAAGAGTCTTCTGCTGGAAAATAGATGGAGCACATCAAATTTAAAACGAATCTGTTTAACTTAAAGAATAGGGTATTGTATCATACGATAATTTAAAGAAATAAATTTTTTAATAAGTTCTTGATACGTATGCTATATATTTAGCAGAATTTTCACATAGAATACAATTATCAGTTGGTTCTTCAAGGTCAAGCCATAAAGTTCCTCTAATTTCACCACTGACTTTATCTTTTAGAGCTTCAGCGCAACCTTTATTTCCACACCAATTGATTCTTACTAGTTTTCGTTGATCCATAAATTCCTTTAATTCATCCAAAGTGTATGCAGTCGCCATTCGTTCATTCATAATTTTCTTGCTTCTTTCATTCAAAGTCTGATTAATTGATTTGAATAATTCATGGACTGTATCAACTAAGTTTACTAAATCTGCTTTACTTTTTTTGAAAGTATCCCGGCGTACGAATGTTACAGTTTTTGACTCTGCTTCTCTTGGACCTATCTCAATACGTATTGGAACTCCATTCATTTCCCATTTATAGAATTTTTCTCCTGGTCTTAAACGATCATCTTCGTCAAGTACTGTTCTAATATTATTTGATGTTAAATTATGGTAAATTAGTTTAGCATATTCTTTTGATATTTGTTCTTTACCTTTAACGGGGATTGGTATAATTACAACCTGTTTTGGAGCGACGATTGGTGGGAGAATTAAACCGTGGTCATCACCATGTTGACTTATCAAACACGCGAGGGTTCTACCAAAACCCATTCCATAACATGTATTTGTGCAAAGCTCCTGTTTTCCATCTTCGTTTTCATACGTCATTTCGAAGGCTTTAGCAAAATTATTACCTAATTGATGTACTGTGCCAATTTGATTACTTTTACCATCAGGATTCCAAGCATCAAATGCAACACTATAATCAGCTCCAGCAAATTTATCAAAATCTGGTCTCCTAAGTTTAATATAATTAAGAGATAAGGAATCATAAACTTCACTGTATATCCTTATTGCAGTTCGTATCTGCTCTTCTGCTTCATTATATGTAGCATGCGCGGTATGCCCCTCATTCCATAAAAACTCACGTCCACGATATAGTGGCCTAGTTGCCTTAGTTTCGTATCTGTAAACGTTACATGTCTGATTCATTAATAAAGGCAGATCTGCGTGGCTTCGTATCCACATTTTAAACATAGGATATATAGCTGTCTCACTGGTGGGTCTAAGAACCAGTCTGCGTTCCAACTCATTTTCTCCAGCATGTGTAATCCAAAATACTTCCCCACTAAACCCTTTTATGTGGTCCTCTTCTTTTTGGAAAGCATCTTCTGGAATAATAACAGGGAACTGCATTGGTTCATGTCCTGATGAATCTAATTTTTCTTCCAACATAGAAATGATTCTTTTAACTATGCTGAAGCCCCATCCTGTATAGACTGTGAATCCTTTGACGGGGTATCTGTCGTCAACTATTTTTGCTTCAAGCAGGACATTGTCATACCATTCACTAAAGTTTTCTTTCGGAATCAATGTTTTCTGAATAGTTTTGTTGGCTGCCATTCCAAATCCCTACTGCAGGTTTTGATGATGAGAGATTATTAAATCATTATGTTCAAATATTAATCATTTGAATAATATTTTACAGATTTTTTGATTTTAGGTTAAAGTGGTTATTTCTTTTTTATTATAATTATTGTTACTTCGTCTTCTTTTTTTATACTAACGACTTCGTGACCTAAACGTTCTGCTAGTCTACGTAAATCTTCATAAGCAGCAGGATCATCAGCATGTATTTCAATTGTTTGACCTTTTTCAAGCTCATCTAAAGCTAGACGTGTACGGAATACTGGTTCGGGACAAAATAATCCTATACAATCAAGGGTCTTATCAACCATGTTTATTCATCACCCCTAGATTTCGGTGGTTGCGTCATAGGAATAATTTCATCTCTTACATATTGAAGATATTGTGCTTGATCAACTGAGTTGAATATTGTAACCGAGCCGTCTCTAACTAATCCTACTGTATTACCAAATTTCCTGCTCTTTGTAAGGATATACCAAGGATCACCAATTTTCGCGTATTCTTTAAAAAGTTTAGTATCAACAACATCAGGTCCATAAAGACTCAATTTATTAATATTAGGGATATCCATGTTTTCGAAAAAGATGACTTTAGTCGATTCAGGGTTTTCTAAATGGAATTTTTTAAGGGTTTCAGGAAGAATACGTGCTTCAACAATTACACCAATATCACCAAAAACAATTTCAGATAGTCTATTAACTACACGATTGGCAACATCTTTTTTATCAACAACCGCAAAATACGTTCTATTATCATATTCACTTACACTAAAAAGTACTTCTTTGGTTACAGGACTTGGCGCAACTTTTCCTCGATGATAATAATAAATTACGTTATCAAAACTGTACAATCCCGTTAAGACTTCTTCATTTATACTTAGGTTGGCAACTTCTGTAATAAGAGTGATTTTAAAATCTCCTTCTACATAATCTTCTTCAACCTTATAACCTTCAAGAGCTGCAGATACATCAATAATTTTTTTATAGTTGGTCGAGACAAAAACTTTACCCGCTGTTGGCAATAAATACACCTAGAAAAGCAAATAAAAGCTACCTTTTAAGGCTAATGAAGATTCTGTACTAAGATAAAGAGAGTTTTAAGAATTCACTTAAAAAAATTTATGAAGTTTATTATTTCCACACCTGTTTGAAAACTCTTAAATGGTTCCCGCCTAAAATTTTCTTAATATCATCTTCTTCATAGCCTCGTCTTATTAGTTCTTTAGTAAAATTGAGTAATTTACTTGAGTCTTCTAATCCTGGGCATCCACCACCACCATCATAATCTGCACCTAAACTTACGTGGTTGGGACCAACCAATTTTACAATATGATCAACATGATCTATCATTTTCTCAAGGTTTGCTCCTTCTTTAGCTATAAAACCAGTTAAGAAATTCATGCCCATTACTCCACCATCCTCAGCTAATGCTTTAATCATATCATCGGTTAGATTTCTTGGAGAATCACATAAAGCACGACAATTACTATGACTAGCAATGAATGGGGTCTTTTTTAATTCAGCAATGTCCCAGAAACAGGAATCAGTAATGTGACTTACATCTAAAATAATTCCAAGCTTATCCATCTCTTCAACTGCTTGAACTCCTAAATCTGTTAATTTTCCACCTGTTCTTCGAGCTGATAGCCCATCAGCAAAAGGAGTTCTCCAATTCCAAGTGAAACTTATCATTCTAACACCTAATCTATACATTATTCTCATTAAACCAATATTACCCATCAAAGGTTCTGCGCCTTCAAGACTTAATACGCCACATACTTTTCCATCGTTATGAGCTTTAATTATCTCATCTACTTTCGTTACTGCAACTATTTTATCTGAATAGGTCTCAACGTCCTGATAAAATGCATCAGCCATTCTCATGGCTTTAAACAGTGCATCAACCTGTACTTCTTGTGTTCCAGTATACATTGCAAAAACTTGGCAGTCAAGTCCTCCTTCAAGCATTTTAGGTATTTCAACTTGCCTTTTTTCACTTATTTCTCCCAATCTTTTAGGGGGGACCCCTCTTTGAGAGGGTTGAATTAATCCTCCTAAAGTATCACAGTGTGTATCGACTACAATCGCTTCACGATGTATTCTAACAGCTTCTTCCTCTTGAGCTTTAGTTAAATCAATTTTATACATGGTATATTAGATACTTAATATATGTAAAAAAGTTTGTAGGGTAAAAATTAATTATATGGTATTTTTTTATGGTTGAAAAACTTAGAAAATAAGCTTAACAATTATCTTCATATTCTAATTTATCCAAAAGTATTCGAAAAAGTTGGTTCAACATGAAAGGTTTAAGGGTAACCTGTTATCTTCACTTTCAGCCATCTCCGATTATATGCGGGGTATGTTTAAAAAAAGGAGTATAGAGTAATCAGGAGTTCAGATACGCCGATGTTGATCAAAGAAGTAATACTAAAAAATTTCATGTCTTATGAGTATGCAAGAATCCCCCTTAAAGAAGGCGTAAATGTAGTCTGCGGACCTAACGGCTCTGGTAAAAGTAGTTTTCTTCTAGGTATTTGTGTTGCATTAGGAGATACATACACTGAGAGAAGCAAAAAATTAAGTGATCTTATTCGTTGGGATCAAGAACAAGCTGAAGTTAGTTTAATTTTAGATAATAGCCCTAAATCAAATAATATTCGACCTGTATCAAACTTCAATATGGATGAAGTAAGACTTACACGTAACATTCGACGTGACGGTAAATACAGTTTTGAGTTAAATCAAAGAACAGTGCCCAAAACAGAAGTCACGGAACTATTACGAAGTTTTGGTTTTGATCCTGACAACATGTTAATTATAATGCATCAAAATATGCCAGGTAGGTTTGCAAATCTAAGTCCACAAGATCGGTTGATTATGCTTGAAGAAGCTGTTGGATTCAATACTTTCAGAAAGGATGTAATAGAAGCAAAACAGAAACTTAGCGGAATTTTAAGCGAAGAACAAAGTTTAAATCAACTATTAGATAGAGCAAGGGAAACATTACAATATTGGAGAGAACAAAATGAGAGATTACAAGAAAAGAAACAATACCAGATACGTATGCTATTTCTTCAAAGAGAACTAGCATGGAGTAAAGTTTTGAGTTTAGAAAAATTAGTGAAAGATCTTGAAGTAGAACTGGATAGGGCAGATTCAGAGTTATATAAAGCAGAAGAAGAGATGAATCAATATGCCAAAGCAGTTATTGAATCTGAAAATAAGATAAAACTCTTACGAACCGAATGGCTTGATATAATTGAGCAAAGAATAGAATCAGAAAGAAATCTTGGCGTCTCTGAATATAGTATTAGTACAGCTAAAGAGAGAATAAAAATATTAGAAAACATGATAAATTATAATAGTGAACAAAAAAAACGTTTTGAAGAAACGGCTTTTGTGTTAAGAGAGCAATTTATTAAAGGTCCTACAAGGCTAGATGATTATTTTAAGCTTTTTAATGATTTAGAAACTTCACAGGGAATAGCATATGAACAATTGAAAACAGATCTTGAAAACCAAAGAAAGGAACTGGAGTCAAAGATTAAAAATGTTTTAAATCAGTTAGGAGAAACTGAAAACAAACTTACAGAAATTTTAGAAAATTTTGAAATTTATAATGCAAAATTTGATGCAGCAAATAATCAATATATCGATGGCAGAATACAATTAGCCCTTTTAAAAGATAAGAGAGGAAGATTGAAACGACAAATCGATTCTTTGAAGACCGAGATAGACCGTACATCTCAAGAACAACGGGATGCTGAAGCAGAAGCTAAGATAAAAGGTCAAAGAATTGAAACAGGACGTCTAAATGATGAAATCCTTAACGAAATTAGGAAAACAAGTGGTATACTAGTAACTCTTTCCGAAGTACCTGAAGATTCTGAAGAAATGTATAACTCCTATAACACAACTTACAAAGAGATCCAAGAAAAGGTTGTAAAAGTTCAAGAAGATAGAAGGCAAGTAATGGCAGAGATTGATGAGAGAACTAAGAAATGGAGTGAAGTAATAAGAAATTTACTTGATGAAGTCAATTCACGTTATCAGAGCCTACTTAGTAGACTTCAAGCTAGGGGTGAAGTTAGACTATTAAATTCAGTTGATATCGAAGAAGCAGGACTAGAAATATTTGTTAGTTTTAAGGGTGGTCAATTAAGTAGACTTGATCCTTATACTCATAGTGGAGGAGAAAGAAGTACATCGGTAATGGCATTTTTATTAGCTCTGCAACAAAATGTACTAAGTCCATTTAGAGCTGTTGACGAGTTTGATCTTCATATGGATCCAAGAAACAAAGAGGTGGTCTCTGAATTCATTGTTAATACAATGGAAGATACATCTGATCAATATATGGCAATTACTCCAAGTCAGATAACATTCAGAGGTAAAAATGTGCATATAATAATGGTTCATAAAACAGAGGATAAGACTGAGGTAAAATTAATTGAGGAATAAGAATGACGCAACAAAAAATTGAATCGGAACTTAAAAGTGTTATAAATTTATGTAAAGCAGTAACTTCAGGTAGTATTGAGCCTTTCGATATAGATGTAGATTACATTTTATCAGTAATTCGGAAACATTATCCAGAACTAAAAAATGTTCAAGAATTATGTACAGACGCCTCAGCCTTAAAAGAACTCAGCAATGTATTAGAACGGCAAAAAGACTGGATACAATACAAAACTACAACATTGTATAAAGATCCATTTTTATTAAATCAACAAATCTTAAAAATGGAAATCTCTAATATAGCTAAAGTATTTCTAAAAAGTTGGCGCCCTCTTGTTGAAATGGAGCAGATTTCAGCAAAAACTCTCGCAGGTAGTTTAGGTTATTGGGCAGATTTGATTCCATTAAATGATAGATGGAAAGAACCAGATCTAATGTTAATAGATGCTGAGATAGCTACAATAGAAGACGCTAAAATGCTTGGTTTCTTACCAGAAGAAGGATTTGTACAAAGTTTAGAGGCTTTTTGGGTTGAACTTGGGCAAAAAGCTAACGAAACAGGCATTATTGATTACTGGGATTGGATTGGTGCAGATACTTATGAAGAGACTGTGAAAAGAAGTTATCTTACAGTATTTCTGGTAAGTTATGGATATGCTAACATTAAAATCGATCAGTTAACTGATTCAATTGAAATTAGTTATAACAAAGAACAAAACTCTAATCCAAAACAATCTAAAATAAGCATTCCAACGATGGTTGATTATGAGGAGTGGAAAAAATGGCGAAAAGAATAAGAAGCGAAGCAGCATACAGCAGCAAAATTAGACATGCTGTACACTTACTTTTTTTTCAGCATCATCGTCTTCCAGGGGTACGGGGTTGGGAACTAAAACAAGAACTAGGTCCAGAATGGCAGGAAATTCTTGAAGTATTAGATAAGCAATTACAAATTCTTGACCTTAAAGTTATGAGAGTCTTTGATGATCCAAATATCATTGAACCCGACTCAAACCAGTTAGCTGATGCAAGATTTTACATTACCCTCCGTGGAAGCATTGACCAAAAAACCGCAAAAACAATTGGATGGCGCGTAGATGATATCGCGGGGTTAGCTGTGTCAATTGCATACATAATCAGTAAACAAGGAAAATCTCCTAGAGTGGAAGTAGAAAAAATACTTCAAGAAAAACTTCCAGGTTGGAGAGTAAAAATGAACATTGATAGGTATATTCAACAAGGATATCTTGGAGAAGACGAAAAAGGAATATTATTTTTAGATTGGAGAAGCAGAGCAGAAGTTGATCAAAAACAATTAGTTGATTTGATTATAAACTATGGTAAAAAAAGTTCTTTGACTGAAGAAAAATATACAGAAAATTAGGAGAAAGAATAACTTTTTTTACTTAATACTTTTTCATCTCCACTCGCAAAATATTGTTCTAAAACAATTCTATTATAATCCTTAATCATATAACCTTCAGAGTTTAATAAGTGTAAAATCTCTCCTAAAAAAATTCTTGAAACATCTTTAGAGTATATTAATTTAGGAGATAAACGCCAAACTGAATTTGATCCTAAAAATAAAAATTTTTTCAAATGGGATAATTCAATTAAAGTCTCATCTCCAGTAATATAAATGTAAATATCATATCCAATAACAGTATAGAATTTTCCCAATAAATCACCAAAAAAAATTAAATAATGCAGTAATAATAGGCAAAATCATTAAGAAAAATGCCGAAAAAGTAAAAAAATGTTTAAAAGTAGAAATAGAGATAATTGATGAATTAAATTTATGATTATTGAATAAGGTTTTAATAGTTTTTATTTTAGTTATCAATCCCCTAAATTTAATATTCAAAACTTTATCAGTGATACTCCCAGATTTGAAAGTTCTAAACCATAGCCCTTCTTCTTTTTCAAAAAGTCCTTTTAATGCAGCGTAACCTTGAAAGGGAGCTAAAATATAACTTAATACGATGAATGAAAAAACGCCTGAATAATCATTTTTCAAGTCTCCTTCTAAAAAAAGACCTGCAAAACCCATTATTGGTACAGCTAGAAAGTTGCTGAGTAACAGACTCCAACCAAACAATGGTGACCAAAACCATGGGTGACTATGATTTATTTCAGTAATTAACCAACTTAAACTACCAATAACAAGTAAAACTGATTGAAGGTAATATGGAACAAAATATATAAATTCAATTTTTTCGAAAATAGATAGATTTGGTGAATTAATTATTCTCCAAAAAAATTTTTTTGCTGAAAAAGTATGACCCTCAGCCCAACGCATTCTTTGTTTAGCTAAAGCTTTTATCGTTGAAGGGATCTCAGCTGGTGCTTGAATTAAGGGAGTATAAATTACTTTATAGCCATTTAAATACAATCTTAAAGTTAATTCCCAATCTTCGGTTATACTTTTACTCCATTTAAAATCCTTGAGTATGTCGGCTCGAATAAAGAATACACTTCCACTAATCATTTTTAATCCTCCATAATATTCTACAGCTACTCGTTCAACCATGTAGCTTCCACTAAATTCTGCTCTAACTCCTCTTGTTACCCAATTTTCTGATTTGTTTAAGTAATGTAGTTGATATCCTTGAATTGCTGCTAAAGTATCGGTATTTATTTTTTCAGCTAAAACATCGTTTTTATTAAATTTATTATAATGTTCAACAAATCTCAGAAGTATATCAGAAGGAGGAATAAAATCAGCGTCAAAAACAACAACAAATTCTGTCAAAGGATTCATATATTTGAGTGCTTCGCTTAAGGCGCCTCCTTTGAAACCAGAGCGATCATTTCTATGAATAAACTTAACAACAGGTTTAGTTTTTCTCCAATTAACATCTTTAAGTACTTCAATTGTTTCGTCAGTTGAATCATCAGCAATTAATACCTCAAAATTTAGATAATCAAGATTAATACAAGCATCTATAATACGGTGAGCTACTTTTCCTTCATTATAAAAGGGTATATGTACTGAAATGAAAGGTGATTTTAATGGAACACTCCCATTAATTAGATAAATATTCTTTTTGAGTAAAAATTTTTTTGTGGCTTCGCTCAGAGATATTATTGTAGATGCATAATATTTCAAAGCATAGATAAAAAATATACACCCACAAGTTAAGGCTACGAAGCTGGTGACAAATCCAATCAATGTACCCATATATACTCGTAATCAAATATGTTTACTATAATATAATTATTAATATAAAATGTGGGGGTTATCTGATATTTTTTATTAAAAATAATAACTCATTTTCATAAAAGCTTTATAAAGTATCTTAAGAGTAAATGAGCCGATATTGGTTGAACGCGCCGATGCCCTTTTCTGGAAGAGGCTTAATTTGAATTGGTTACTGAAATTAAACAATCACAACGAGGAGCATCATCTAGCATGTCAAATGATGATATTAGACTTGTAGAGCTTGAAGAAAAAGCTGCATCATATAGAGGAAATAGGAACAGCTTATTCGAGCAAGTAAATAAATGGAGAGATGAACGAGATAAATTTAATGAGTCGTCTAAAAAAATTCGTGAAGAAGCTCAAAAACATAAAGAAGAGAGGGATAGAATTAACACCCGTGTTGCTGAAGTAAAAGAACAGCTTCAACCATTATACGAGCAACTTGACGAAAAAAGAAGAAAACTTGCTGGAATAGAAGAAGAAATTAATAATAATTATAGGGAAATACCTAAAAAAAGAAAAATTGAGAGAGATCTAAACAATATTGAATGGATGGTAATGACTACTCCTACAAGGGAGATGCTTGATAGAGAACAAGAACTTGTCAATAGAGCAAATGAACTAAGGAAGAAATTAACTGTATTTAAAAAGCCACCTAAACGTGAAGAAGCTACCCTTGAAGCAACAGCTGATGCAAAAGCAACAGAGATGGAAATAAGAAATATCAGAGAGGAGATGAATCGACTACGTGAGCAAAGCCAACAACATCACGAAACAATGCTTCTATTATATAAAAAAGGTGAAGAGGAAAGAGAGAAGGCAAACCAAGCTCACAAGAAATTTGTTGAATGCATTACAGAAGTAAAAAACATAGATACACAACTAGACACAATAATGCTTGAAATACATGGAATAAGAAAAGGAATGAAATTAGAAGAATTAAAAGAAGAAGAAAAGAAAAAAGAAAAAATCAACGTACAATTAGAAACATTAAAACAAGAAGCTCTCAGAAAAATGGCTGCAGGCGAAAAATTAACTTTTGAAGACCTAAAATTCATCTATAGCGAAGACAAAGAGGATGAAGACGAAGATAACGATGAAATTACAGAAGAAAAATAATTATTTTGTTATATATATTAATGAAAAATATGTACAATCATATCGTAAATAATTATGTAATTATTTATTCCTTTTTTTAATATTGATAAGTTTCTATAATGAATAAACTATATGAACTAAATTAGAGTTATAGTGATGTAGTTCAAATTCATTAATAAAAATATGATTAAGCCTCCATTAAAATGGGCAGGGGGTAAACGTTGGTTAGTGCCATATCTTTTACCAATCTGGAAAAATTATTCAGAATATAGGTTAATTGAACCATTATGCGGAGGATTAGCAGTAACTTTTGGATTAAAACCAAACATGGCTTTATTAAACGACATTAATCCCCATCTAATCAATTTTTTTCATCAATTAAAACACAGCTTAAAAATCGATATAATAATGAGTAATAACAAAGAATTATACTATTGTCATAGAGCCAGATTTAACCAATTAATTAAAGAAGGAAAATGGAATACTTCAGAAGCTGCACAGTTATTTTATTATCTGAATCATACAGGCTACAATGGTTTATGTCGTTTTAATAAATCTGGATTATTTAATGTCCCTTTTGGTAGATACTCTAAGATTAACTACATGAATAATTTTGAAGAATATAAAAAAATATTTTTAAATTGGGAATTTACTTGCGGTGATTTTTCTCAAGTTGAAACAAATAAAAACGATTTTGTTTATCTTGATCCCCCTTACGATGTTGAATTTCGACAGTATTCTGCTGAGGGTTTTTATTGGGAAGACCAAGTGAGATTGGCTAATTGGGCTGTTAAAATTGATGCTCCTGTAATTATTTCGAATCAAGCAACTAAAAGAATAGTAGATCTTTACAAGAGTTTAGGATTTAAGTACGAGTTTGTAGATGGTCCACGTTTAATAAGTTGTATCGGTGAAAAGAGAGGGCAAGTTAAGGAGATTCTTGCTTCTCTAAAGGTGTAAAGGATATCATCCAGAGATACAAGTACTAGGAATGTTTTAGAACAAAGGATAATTCCAACGTTAATTCTCGGCGGTTAAGAAATCCATAAACAAAAGATAAAAGGTAATTAATGGAAGAAAAAAACTGAATTGAAAAATTAGTTATATTAACCTTAAATCATAAAATTCCTATAAATTTTAGATGGTGCTCTAGGAGCAGTATATAGTATAACTGTTGAATAAATTGATTTACTACTAAATAAAATATATATTTAATATTTTTAATACCCATATTTTTGTAATACCAAATAGTTGAACTATGTCTGAGAATTATAAAGCAATTCTGAAATCTTTAAGGATTTCAATAAATGGGATATTAAGGGCTTTCGAGGAGTTTATGCTGAAGGTGTAACCTACAGAGTTCAAACTAATTTTATATTTACCTTTATTTCGGGTTGTTCCCTAATCGTGTTTTGTACGAAACAGTGCTCTGCTTCGTATAGAAGCTCTTTTAATTTATCCTCCGGTATCTCAGCCTTGAGCTCTATGTTGATATCAAAGGCTTTAGCGTATCGACCACTCTCATCCAGTGTCGTGTTTACAGCTGCGGTAACTCCCTCTGCCTCATAGCCTTTCAGCATAGCTTGATCCAACGCCCTAGAAACTGTGCATAAGCCAAGACCTGCTATCATGACGACTCCCCAAGGCATACCCACGTACTCCTCATTCTCACTGGGCCTCCCAGCTATTATCTCGAAACCATTGTATTCAGCCTTAAGCACATTCCTATCTACCTGTGTAATATTTACTGGCATACCAACCAGTATGATTTCCAATTCATTGTATTTAATATTAACGTAAGTTGAAAGCTGTTAAGAACTAATATTATAAAAAATGTAATAATACCCAATAATTATTTTCATTTAAAGAAAATAACTAAGCTTAAAATATAAAAAACAACAAATTACTTTAATATATGATAAAAACCAATTAAAATAATATAAAAAGGAGTACGATAAGTTCATTTAAAAATGGGATCGATGAGATTTGAACCCCACCTACAGTGGAGACATCGCCAGCAATACCCATTTTTTTGTTACTGGCAGTTTGGTAAAGGTTTCAACCCAAGAGCCTTCCGACGTTCCTTCCTCTCATATAACCTTGACTCCAAAGCTTTCTTATCATCCTCCCTAATCTCCTTCATAACGTAATACAAGTCCTCAAACAATTCATTCTGCATACCCTTAGGAGGAGCCTCGAATCGCATCCTGTAGTCAATAAAAAACGATTCAAACTTCTCCCAAAAACGGATAACAATGGGACCATTCTGGGCATAAATGATTCTTAGATCAATCTGCTTTTCTTTAACAAGTAAACCAATCTCCTCATAAAACGCTGTGATGTCATAAAATTTTTTGAATTGATCTGGATGTTTATCTGAACCATATTTCTCCCAGAAATCTTCCAAGCTGGTCCAGCTCCATTGATTCAGAATCTCTTCACGATTAATCCTTAACTCCCTTTCAGTGGATCGATAATACTGCATGAAGTTCTGTATCTGCCTCGTTACAAGTTCTCTGTCTCTGGTTTCTTGTTCTATCTTCTTAGCTTCCTCAGCTCTTTTATTTACGTTAATATAGCTTCTTACTGCTATGAAGGCAGCTGTTAGTGTTCCTATTACTCCAATAGTAGAAGCAACTGCAGCTATGCTCTGAAGAGTCCACAATAACTCTTGATCAACCATTGATTAACACCTAAAAATATTGTATCCTTAACTGAGGATAAAACCTACTATTAGGGTTGGGTTCTTTAAAAAGCAGTCTCCCTGTGATTTGAATTCCAATCCATTTTTTCCTTCATTCATTACGTAGATCTGGATGAAGTTTTAGATTTAATTCGTTAATCTTAGTCATGTTTTCTATGTCACCAATTAACTTATACGCATCACTTAGACTTTGTAAAGAATATTTACGAAGCATCTTATCTTCGGGGTTTGTCTCTTTCAACTTCAATAATTTTTCGTATTGATTAATTTCTTTATTTAAAGGGATATTTGCATAGTTCATTTTGTTGTCTCTGAAGGTGACTACCTCTCCTTCAGATGTAAAGAAGAAATCGGGTTCATATTCATGTAAAACGCCTTCTCTGAACATATACAAGTATCCTGACTTCATCATGATTGAATAGTATATTACGTTTCCCTGCATCTGTGTACTGTAGATTCCTGTGTATTTTCTCCAATTTTCTTTATCTGACCCAACATCGTGTAGTGAGAAGTGAAGTGGGCAATAACTGGTGCCATAGACATCTCTAAATATTGTTAAACCCTCTGGTTTTCCACCTTCATTAATCTTGAAAGTGAATATGTGTCCTTCAGCATTAATGAAGTCAGTTTCACTGATAGGAGTCAGAGCTTCCTCTTTTCCATTAATTAATGTTCTGTGAAGGATGCCCTTCAATTCTTTAATCTGCATTAAACCATAATCAGCCCAATAATCACCTTCAAAACGGTGCAGAGTCTTTACATTTGGTTTAAAAACGGGTTTTTCAGCAATATCCTTCTTAATTAATGGTTTTAGTTTACGCACGTAGCCATGCTTCAGCTTAAGCATTTTTTCAATAGCATCATAAGCGATACTTTGATGGATGCCATGATTATTCTGATTGGTTAGAACAACGACACCAACTCCATATTCAGGAAGCCAGATATGATAAGTTGCGTACCCATAACCACCTCCACTATTATGAAGTAACAAGACATCTGAATCGTATCCTCGTAGTATGCCAAGACCATGTCCGACTAACTGGTTTTTTGATGGAAACTGGGGCTCATACATCTTCTCCAAGGTACTTTTGTTAATGTGTTTTTTGCCCTCAACTTCACCGCCATTCAGGTGGAAGGTTACAAATTTTGCCATTTCTCGGGCAGAAGAAAAGAGACTCCCTGCTGGAATCATGGGTATCAGGTTTTGAGGTTCCTCATATTCATAATAATAACCCTTAGCATAAACACAATTTTCCTTAACATGCCTTTGATCATAGGTGCTATTTACCATGCCCAGTTGTTCAAGCAACTCTTCCTTCATATATTCAATGAATGATTTCCCCGAAATACGCTGAAGAGCATACCCAATTAGATCAAATCCCTGATTAGAGTAACTATACCTTTCACCAACAGGAAACTTAAGCCAGGAATCGGATATGCTTTTAATATGCTCTTCAAAACTGCATTCCACATTAGAGAAATAATTCCCTACTGGAGCTTGATGAGTTAGTCCTGATCTGTGACAAAGAAGATGCCTTAAGGTTATCTTGTCAGCTTCCTTTTCACCAAATCTGCTTTTAATTGTAAACTCGGGATAAAACTTTTTTAAGGGATCATCAAGCTTAACCAAGCCTTTGTCAACTGCCAACATGAAACCAGTAGCAGTGCAGGTCTTAGAGATGGATTGAAGACTGAACAGTGTATCAGCAGTTACTCTATGTTTCTTAGTCAAATCTGTATAACCAAAACCTTCAGACCAAATAATATTATTATCATCAATTAACGAAAGTGAAAGACCAAGAACCTTATTCGCTTCCATCTGAGAGGGAATAGATTTATTGAGTTCATTGAAAATTGATGAATAATCAAATGAAGCCATACTGATCCAACTTAATTTAGAAAGTTGAGAAAATCCAATATAAAATGGACTCACAAAATGTAATTATCTTTGAATGTGTAATAGTTCTATTTAATTCAAAATTTTTGAAAATCAATAAGAATATTGTGATAATCCCTTTATTATCTTAATTCTTAGTTAGGCATCAAGTATTTTGTAGATTTTATTGAGATTAGAATAAAAATCTAGGTCAAAGAACAATAAAAAGTGCGGAGGGAGGGATTCGAACCCCACC
>JAFGHP010000084.1 GCA_016930055.1 Candidatus Bathyarchaeota archaeon
ATGTTGGTTGTTTGGTGTAACTCCAATGATTCCTGAAGTGAGTTTAGTAATACCCATACATAACGAAGCATCAAGAATTTGGTCAAATACAATAAAATTGAGAGAAACCATAAAAAATTTTACAAATAATTATGAGATTATTTTAGTTGAAAATGGCAGCACTGATGATACTTTACCTATTGCTGAATCATTGAGAATGAATTTTAAAGAGATAAGGTTATTCGAATTAAATGAAGCTAGTTTAGGTGATGCCATAAAAATTGGTATAAAAAACTCTTATAGTGAAAAAATAGTGTATTACCCAATTGATTTATCTGTTGATTTAAAATTTATTAGTGAAAGTCTTAATCTTTTATCCAATTATGATATAATAATTGCTACAAAAAGAAAAAAAGGCTTTGATAAACGACCCTTACAAAGAATAATTCTAAGTAAGTTATATCATAATTTGGTAAAGATTCTATATAATACATCTTTATCTGATACAACGTGCGCAAAAGCTTATAGGAAAAAAAGAATTATCGAAATTCTTAACAAAATTCCAGGGAATAGTAAAATTTTTGAAACTGAAGTTCTAATTGAAGCAGAAAAGCTGGGTCGAAAAATTATTGAACTTCCAGTTGAAGTAAGAGAGAATAGACCAAGTAGAGAAAAACTTACTTTAAAAATTTTTAACAAATTAAAAGACCTGCTCTCATCACAACTAAATCATTTAGCTATATTGTTTGGGTTAACGATTATTTCGATAGGTCTAATTATTCTTGTTTTTATTATATATAACCAACAAAACGTGCTTTATTTTGAGCATCTAATTACTTTAATCTTATTCTTATCTGGTTGCCAAATCATAATGATTGGTTTACTAACAAATATTATTCAACAAATAAGAAAAGAACTTTTAAATAAATTAATGGATTAAACCTAAAAATTGCCAGTAAGGTATTCCAATCAATAAAACAATTAATGTACATATTATACTCAAAATTAAACCATACTTCAACATTTGACCATCAGTGAACCATCCCTCACCATAATAAATAATATTTGGAATTGTATTAATTGGAAAAATTATTGCGATAGGAGTTATGAATGCCAAAGGTAAAGCAGTGATTCCTAATTGAATGTTTTGAAGATTTGTTAAACTAATTATTAATGGCAATATCACTGTTGCATATACCGTTGTACTAGTAAATATTACATGTAATAGCATTGAAACTGTGATAATTCCTACAATAAAAAGTGTTGAACCAAGTCTTTCAAGTCCAACTAGTTCAAAAAAACTTCTAGCTAAAGGTTCAATTGCATTATACTTCGATACTGCTCTCGCTAAGAACATACTCGCTGCAAAGAGGGTGATGCTTCCCCACGGAATTTCCTGATTGAATTTTGAGAAAGAAATTATTCCTAGATTGGGAATTAAAAGGATTGAAGATAAAATTAAACTTATTATCCCTGCATTAAAAGGATTGAATCTTTCAGTCATCCAAAGAATTAAACACATTAAAAAAATTCCTGCAACAATTTTCTCCTGAGTCGATAGAGGGCCTTTTTCTTTTTTCATTAATTCAATTTTTTCATAAACTTCAATTTTTAAAACCTCAGGTGGAATTAAGCGAATTAGTATTAAATAAGATGCTATTAAGCTAATTAATGTTAAAGGTAAAGCCATTTTGAACCAACCCACCCAATCAAGATAGATTCCTGCTAAATTTTTTAGATAATCTGCAGATATTGGATTAGGTACTGTTGCTGTCAAAAATGCTGTACTGGCAATATTGTTTGTCGCCATCGCAATCAACATAACCGCTGCAGCATAATTGCTTTTACCTTTTTTAATATTAAAAACTTCTATAAAACCTCTACAAATTGGTAGTAACAGAAATGCTTTCGCAGTAGTACTTGGGCTTAAAGGTGATATTACTAAATTTGTGATCCCAATTGAGAGAATAATATTTCTAGGTTTATATCCTAATGATGTTGCGACTCTTAAAGCAATTCTAGTACCTAAACCTGAAACCTCGATGGCTTTAGCTAAAATAAAACCACTAAGAATAATCCAGAAACCTGAACCACCATAAGTTCTAAATAAACTTGAAATAAATTCTGCTACATCTACATTTGCTTCCACAATAGCTAATAGAAGTATTATTAGTATGCTTCCTTGAAAATGTTTATCGGGGTAAAGACTCCATAAAACTAAAGCTAGAATCGCTATACCTAATACTTTGCCCTCAATTGGATATAATAAAATATGAAAAGTTGAAATTATTATAGTTATGGATAATAATATTATTTGAATAATTTTATTTCTATTCATTACTATATTTTTCTCTATTCACAGGTTTAGTTTATTTTTTTTGGTTTAAAAAAATTAATTTACTATCTTTTTAAAACTAGTATAATTTTTTAATCTAAACAATATATTATTTACTTAAGACTTTTGGTGGTAATATGAGTACTTTATGGATAGCAAGAGATTATTCCTCTTGTTCTGGTTGTAAACGTTGTGAATTGGCTTGTAGTATAAAACATGAGGGTTGGATGTGGCCTGAAGCTAGTAGAATTAGAATTTTTATGCCTTTTCCTGGATGCGAGGTGCCTCATCTCTGTAGTCAATGCATGACTTATCCTTGCGTAAGTTCTTGTCCCGTTCAAGCATTGAGTATAGATGCAACAACAAAAGCAGTAATTGTTGATCGTTCAAAGTGTATTAGCTGTGGTAAATGTATAAATGCCTGTCCTGGAAAAGTACCTTTTCTTCATCCCGGGGATAATAAAGCAACAATATGTGATTTATGTGGGGGTGACCCAGAATGTGTTAAAGTCTGTACAGAAGCAGGATATAACGCTTTAACAGCTGTTTATGAAAGACCTAGTGTTAATCGAATTTTATTTAGTAGAAATCCTATTGAAGTAGCAAAAGACTTGGCTGTATTATTTTTTGGTGAAAAAGGAGAAAAGGTGATTTAATTTGCCTGGTGGTTATGCTGGAAAATATTTGGATATAGACCTGTCAAAAAATAAAATCAAAGAAATTACTTTTGAGGATAAAATACTTCAACAATATTTTGGAGGTAGAGGGTTAGCCACAAAAATCTTGTGGGATAGACTCGGGAAAAAATGGCGTGAAATTGATCCTCTAGGTCCCGAAAATTTATTTTTAGCTTTAACTGGTCCAATGACAGGCATTTATCCTGGAGGCCGTATTATGTGTAGTGGTAAAAGTCCACTAAGTAATGGTACCGTTGGTTCTACAGCTTCAACGGAATTTGCAGTAGAATTAAGGATGGCTGGTTATGATGGTGTTATTGTTAGTGGTAAATCAGATGAACCAGTTTATATTTTGGTGACTGATGAAGGTGGAGAAATATTACCCGCAAAAAACATTTGGGGAAAAATCGGCGAAGAGACAATTATTACATTAAATAAAGAAGTTGGTGCAATTTTATCTAAAAAGAAACCTAATATTGGTCTTTGGAAAGAACCTGGAAGCATCTATATTGGTCCAGCAGGAGAGAACATGGTTAGAACAGCTGCAGTCATGACAAAATTATGTCATGCTTGCGGTTATGGTGGCTATGGAGCCGTTATGGGAAGTAAGAATCTTAAATCAATTGTAGCTAAGGGTCGTGGTATGATTCCTAAGGTGGATGCTCCTGAATCCGTAAAATTGCTTTGGAAGGAGGTTCATAAAGGATTAATTAATCGAGGTAGTTTCAGGCGTCAAGGAACAGGTTACGGAGGTTATGCAACAGGAGCAAATTCAAGTAGTGAACCAGTACGAAATTGGCAAGAAGAATGGCATGACGAAAAACAGTTTGGTGGACCATATTTTGAAACAAGGTTTTGGGTAAAGAAAAAATGGGCCGACTTTAATTGCACTGTAAATTGCATGAAAGTAAGCTGCATAAAATCAGGTAAATGGAAAGGAGATATTACTGATCTACCAGATTATGAATTACAAGCTTATTGTGGAACAAACTTAGGGATTTTTGATCCAGCTGATAATATTCATATTAGTACTGTAATTGATAATCTAGGTCATAGTGGAATAAATGGTCCCAATAGCATGGCATTTGCTGCTGAACTCTACCAACGTGGAATACTCAAAGAATCTGATTTCGGTTTCAAACCAATTTGGGGAGATGCAGAAGCCATGGATAAACTTGCATGGTTAATAGCTAAACGTGAAAAAATTGGTGATGTGTTAGCTGAAGGAACGTATAGAGCAGCTATAAAAATTTCAGAAATAAAGAACATCGATTTTGAAGAATTAGTAAAATACGCGGTCACGGTCAAAGGTATAGAGGTTGGGGCTCATGGTACTCGAAGTGGTTTAGATTATACTAAGGACATTAGTTATGCTGCAAGTGTTCAAGGTGGAGATCATACCAGCACCGTAAGTGATGGTTTCACTGACATGTCGGGGGCACCTTTTTCCGATTCAGCAGTCTTCTGTAATTTTTGTGGAAGCAGTGTCTCAATCCAATTTGATTTCGCTAAAGCAGTAACAGGATTCCCTATCTCCTTAGAAGGATGGAGAAAAGAAACCGGTCCAAGAATTGTGACATTACAAAGAATATTATTGCTCCTTGGTGGTCCTGATATTATTTGGGAACCTCTAAAAGATGATGATAATCCTCCAAGATTTTATGAGCCTTTACCGAGTGGACCTAAAAAAGGAATGAAAACTGATAAACAAGTAGTTGAATCTAGAATGCAAACTTATTTCCAAACTCTTGGTTGGGATAATAAGGGCATACCTACAAGAGATACATTAAAAAAATTAGATCTATCTGATGCAGAAACTTTAATGAAAAAATTAAGAGAATAAATCTAAATCCTAATTCTTATTTTTATTAATTAACTACTTGTTCTCATGAGAATCAGAGTTCGTATATTCGGTGAAATTAGTGAAGAAATTGGGAAAAATTATGATTTTGAGATTCATGGAAAAATTACTGTTTTAGAAGTTCTTGAAAAAGTATCTAGTATTTCTGGTCAAAAACGTGGGTATTTAGGGAATTATAAAATTGGTGAAAAAGATATTGGTTACCTGGTTAATGGTAAAAACATTGAGTTTTTAGATGGCTTAGCCACAATTCTTCATGATGATAATGAATTAGTTATTTTGCAACCAACTACAGGTGGTTAAAAAATTTCTAAATTAACTTTATTTAAGATTTATAGCAAAAAGGATATTCTTGATAACTACTTAATTAAAATAGGTGCATTTATTTGAAAGGATGGAATGGATGTTTTTTACGTATAGATTTATCTAATAAAAAAGTTATAAAACAAAATTATTCAGAAGAATTTGCGCATAAATGGCTCGGAGGGCGTGGATTTGCTATCAAGCTTCTTTGGGATGAATTAACACCTGGAACTGATCCTCTTGGCCCTGATAACATGTTGATGTTTCTAACAGGCCCTTATTCTGGGTTAGTTATACCTAATAGTGGAAAATTAGTTGTTGCAGCTAAGAGCCCGATTACAGGTGGTTATGGTGATGGTAACTTAGGTTCAATGGCAGGGCCTAACCTTAGAAAAGCAGGATATGATGCAATAATTATTACTGGAAAACTCGATAAGCCCTCATATATATTAATTGAGAATGAAAAAGTAGAAATAATTTTAGCTAATGAATTGTGGGGATTAGATTGCTACGAAACTGAGAAGATTTTAAAGAAAAGTCATGGCGTTTCTACTGGAGTTTTATCTATAGGTCAAAGTGGTGAAAATTTAACTCGTTTTGCAACAATTATTAGTCAAGAAGGGCGTGCAGGGGGTCGCCCAGGAATGGGGGCTGTTATGGGTAGTAAAAAATTAAAAGCTATAGTGATCCATGGTACTAAAGAACCTCTTTTAGCTGATAAAGAAGCTTTACTAAAATTAGGAAAAGAAGGTTTTGATAGCATTCAGAAAAGAGACAATTATAATTTTTGGAAAAAACAAGGTACAATGGCTACCGTAGAATGGTGTCAAAATGCCTCAACTTTGCCAACACGTAACTTTAGTGAAGGCATATTCGAATGTAGTAAGGAAATTGATGGAAACACTATGGAAAAGCAGACAATTAAGCAACGGGGCTGTCCTAATTGTAACATGATTTGTGGAAATATAATACTCGATACAAATGGAGAAGAATCTGAACTTGACTATGAGAATGTCGTAATGCTGGGCAGCAACATAGGTGTTGGAGACTTGAAAAAAGTAGCTACATTAAATAGAATTTGCGATATGCTTGGATTAGATACCATATCAGCAGGGTCTTCGATTGGATTTGCCATGGAGTGTTCTGAAAAGAAATTAATAGATTCTGATTTGTATTTTGGAGATTTTATGGGTGCACAACGTCTACTTCGAGAGATGGCTGAAATGAAGGGTGAAGGAGCTTTATTCGGTCTTGGAGTTAAGGCTGCATCTGAAAAAATAGGTAAAGGTTCATCAGATTTTGCTATACATGTTAAAGGTCTTGAATGTAGTGCATATGATTGTCATTTATGTCCCGGAATGGCTTTAAGTTTTGGAACTAGCCCTATTGGAGCCCATCATAAAGATGCGTGGGTAATAAGCTGGGAGATAAGTAGTGGAACCCGCGAAGAATACGGGCCTTCAAAAGCAGATAAAGTCATTGAATTTCAAAGAATTAGAGGAGGAATGTATGAAAGTTTAGTGGCTTGCAGGTTTCCATGGATAGAATTGGGATTTGAGAATGAATGGTTCCCAAAATATATTGAAGCAGCAACAGGCGTGAAATATTCATTAGATGATATGTGGATTCTTGGAGATCGAATATATGCATTAATACGTGCTTTCTGGGTTAGAGAATATGGAGGTAAATGGGATCGTAAGATGGATTATCCCCCAATTAGATGGTTTAAAGAACCTCTAAAAAAAGGACCTCTTACTGGAAAACATCTCGATTTAAGTAAATATGATCTTCTACTCGAAGAGTATTATAAAAAACGTGGATGGAATAACCTAGGAATACCCACCAATGATACAATGAAAAAATTAGGTCTAGAAAAAGAAAGCATAGAACTAAATAAAATATTAGAGAATGTAAAATAAAATACCTTTTTCTACTAAAACTCAAATACCTTAAACCGGATTTTATTTGAGGAATATTTAATGTTAGCAATTAAAGGTGGTAAATTTCTCACAATAACAAAAGGAGTAATCGATGGGGGAGTTATCCTCATTGAAAAAGGCAAAATCAAGGATATAGGTACAGATTTGAAGATTCCTGACGATGCTAAAGTAATTAACGCGAATAGGAAAATTGTGATGCCTGGTTTAATTGATGCCCATTGCCATATCGGAATTTCTGAAGAATTAGCAGGACAAGCAGGAAGTGACTACAATGAAGCCACTGATCCTATTACTCCACAAATGAGAGCTTCCGATGGTATTAAAGCAAATGCCGATGAAATGGGGATCACTGCAGCATTACGTACAGGAATTACTTCTGTTCAAGTTTTACCTGGAAGTGCAAACGTTCTTGGAGGAACCGGATGCATAATTAAAACGGTGCCAAAAGTAACCATAAGTGATATGATTCTTAAAGAACCAAGTGGAATGAAATGTGCTTTCGGTGAAAACCCAAAACGGTTCTATGGAGATCAGAAAAAAACTCCGCAAACAAGAATGGGGATCGCTGCTATCTTCCGTGAATGGTTAGAACGAACGAAAATATATGTTAATAAAAAGGAGAAGGCAGGAGATGATTTTTCTAAATTGCCTGAATATAATCCAAAGTTAGAAGCTCTTATACC
>JAFGHP010000085.1 GCA_016930055.1 Candidatus Bathyarchaeota archaeon
GAAAAAGACGAAAAAGACGAAAAACATGAAGATAGAACTTCAGGATCAATATTAGGCGGTCTAATTTTATTATGGTTGGGTTTAAGCTTTTTACTTAGAGAATTTAATTATATATCCGATTCTTTATGGTGGTCATATTTTCTAATAGGTTTAGGATTAATCTTATTCTTAAATGGGCTTTATTCTTATACTAAAACAAACAGTTTGAGATCATCTCAAGGATATTTAATTGGTGGAATAATTGTTTCTTTGATTGGTGTGAGTAGTATCATTGGTTTAAGAAATTGGTGGGGATTAATCTTGATAATATTAGCACTATACATTATTTTGAATGGATTAGGATTAAGAAATAAAAATCCTAGACCTTAAAGAAACCATCCAAAAAACATTTTAAATAATCTATGTTCTATGTTAACTAAAAAATTATCTCTACCAAAAACTCTGTAATAATTTTTTCCAAAAGCTTCAATTAAATCACCTATTTCATATCTTGGAAGCATACTTGTTGATATAATTAATTTTCCCCATTCACCTCTCTTCATTTGATGTAACATTTTATATTTTGAACCAGATTTCACTTCAAATAAATAAGTATCATAATTTGGTACAATATATGGGAGGCCATCTATTTGTTGAGCAAAAGCCCCTTCTGTTGCAGTGTACATCTCAATAATTGGTAAATCTCCATACATTTTCTTTAAAATTTCAGCATAATATGAATGAATTTTTGCTACACTAGTAGTATAAATTACTTTTAAATCCCAAACATCTTTTGGATAAATGTTATGTTTTTTCTTAATATAACGCGCAAACCCGGTTTGAACAGGTGCAACACCAATAATACTAACTATTTGTTTGTCTTTCGATTTATGAAAGATGTATTCATAACGTGTTTCCCAACCTTTCCTTGTAAGATCTGTTTGAAGAGCATCTATCTCTTCTTGTCTCGGAATTAATCCTAAACCCATCATCATAGGATTAAGTTTTGCATAAGTACCTGAACTAAATCCACATACCACTTCTTTTCCTCCAACTCTTAATTTACTAATGTTACTAGGAAACTGTAAATTCAGAACATTTCCTGAAAGTAAATTCAATCCACCCTTATTCATACTATAATTTAATACAGCTCTTGATCCACATTTAATTAAATCTTGTAAATGAGTTGGTGTAACTGGAATGATTTTCGATTTACTCGTGGTTCCTCGCGTCATAACCCAAGTCAGAGGGGCTTCATGTAGAAAAATTTTATAATTTTCTTCTCTAATTTTTTGTAACCATAATTCAAGTTCATTATACTTTAATTCTTTAAAATTTTTTTGATAATCTTCAATAGAATCAATAGAATCAATGTTATTTAAAATACCATAATCTGTTTTTTTATAAATATTAATTAATTTATTTAAAACATTTAGTTGAGCTGAGTTAGGATCATTTATTGATTCATACCATGATTCAAGGTTTTTATTTATCCTAACTATTGGATTCTCCGACATCAATAAAAGATAACAATAGGGAATATATTTACTAAACTATAGCAACCAGTTTTTAAATCAGATGCCCTTTTCATTAATAGTGATGGTTTTGAAAAAGACGTGTGTTTTAACAGTGGCGGAGTCAAAAAGGTTAATTGCTAAAGGATTAGTGGCTTTACCTGAAGTACAATATTCACTTGAAAAAGGTATGTTGGTTGTTGCAACTGGTACGACAAACGCATATGTTCTGCAAGAGATTTTAAATGATAAATTTGATCTTAGGCGATATAAAAGCGGGTTAGTTACTCCCGATGTTCCTGAAAAAAAGAAAGAACCTGCTGAAGAACCATTACCTGATGTTGTTTTCAAAGATGGGAAAATTGTTAAAGAACTGGACAGGTTCAACGCAGTTCAGCATATGAATAAAGGAGATGTTTACATTAAGGGTGCAAATGCTTTAGATTATGTAAATCAGATGGCTGGTGTTTTAATTGGTGGATCAACTGGTGGAACTGTAGGGGCCGTCATCGGGAATATTATCGGTAAACAGATACATCTAATTATCCCAATAGGCTTAGAGAAACTAGTTTATGAAGATCTAAACGAATTGCATCGAATTACAATGGAAGAAGATTTCGAAGGACCCCGACTATGGCCTATTACTGGTATAATCTTCACAGAGATTGAAGCATTAGAAGTATTATTTGGAGTACAAGCAACGTTATATGCTGCGGGCGGAGTGGCTGGAGCAGAGGGCAGCGTAAGATTAATCATCGAAGGCGAAGATGAAGACGTCAATGATGCTTTATCGTTAATAAAGGAAATTAAAGGAGAGCCAAGGTATCTCCTTTAAAGTGTTTACAATGCTAAAAAACCAGACAATTATTTTTTTAGACAAATACAACATTAAATTAGAAAGTTCATTAGATGAACAACAATTAATAGATGAAAATATTATTTTAAAAATGCTTGATTTATTGAAACTAACTAAAGAAGATGTTGTTTTAGAAGTTGGTCCTGGTTCAGGAAATATCACTATTCATTTAATTAAACAAGCTGGATTTGTTTATGCAATAGAGAAAAACTCCAAATATTTACCTCTATTATTTGAAAGAACTAAAGAATATAAGAATCTGAAAATTATTGAAGGTGATGTATTAAAAACCAATTTGCCTGAATGTAATAAAATTGTATCAAACCTCCCATATAGCATTTCAGAAGCTTTTTTAAAGAAATTACAATGGTACCCTTTTGATATTAGCTCATTAATAGTTTCTAATTCTTTTTTAAAAATATTAAACGCTAAAGAAACAGAAAAAAAATATAGTAGATTAAGTTTTGAAGCACAATTATTTTTTAATATCAAAAATCATATAAAAATAAAACCAACATCTTATTATCCTAACCCAAATACTGAAACAAACTTAATAACAATTCAGAAAAAGAAACCAAAAAATTTTGTAGATGAGGTTTTAAAAGAATTTTTATTGCAAAGAGATAAAAAAACAAAAAATGCTTTAACAGAAGCAATAATTAGAAGCCATAAAAAACATAATAATGTCTTTACAAAAAATAATTCAAAAAAACTATTAATAAACAGAAATTTTAAGCTCAATTTAGATAAAAGAGTAGCCAGATTGACTTTAAAAAACCTATTAACTATACAAAAATTATTAAATGATTTATATTTAGCAGAAACGCCATAAACGATTTACTGAAAATACTTAAAAACTAATTTTTATTTAATGATTTTAAATATATAATACATACAAAATGTTAAGATAAATTAAATAATGATATATCTAACGATTAATTAGTCATATATGGGAACAATGAAAGCATATGTTTTATTGAATACAGATCTCGGTATGGAACCAGAGGTAATTAAAAATCTATCCTCTGTTAAAGATATTAAAAAATGCTACAGTCTTTACGGAATATATGATATTCTTGTGGAAGTAGAAGGGGAAAACATGGATAAAATTAAAGATATAATTTTTAACACAATCAGAAGAGCTGAATATGTTAAAAGCACAATAACTTTAATCACTTATGGTGATCCCCTGATAAATGATTGATAATAATAAATGATTCAGAGATATTCTTTTATTTTAAATCGAAAAAAATCAATATGTGATAAAATTGAAACAATCAGAATCATTCTGGTTTGGTGGATTCTTATTTGGTTTAGGATCAGGTTGGTATTTTTTAAGTGACATTACTTTAACTTGGGCTATTTTTTCTATATTTTTAATTTTTATTGGGGGATCAATGATTTTATCTGGGTTATTACAAAAATTTTTTCCTATTATGAATCTTGATCGAATAATAAGTGGATTATCTGGAGGTATAATCCTCGCTCTTCTAATAACACAAGGTTTAGGAATAATAAATTTAATACCAAATATTGATGGATTGGGAAATAATTTTTCATCAACTGATACAAAAACATATTCAGAACAAATACTTGACCAAACAATTTACTTAAATTGTGAAAGTCTTAATGGACATATATTTGTGCAAACCTGGGATCAAAACGAATATCACATTGAAGTAAAAATAAAAGCTTTTGGTTTAACACAACAGGAAGCAAATGAAAACTTATCTAATTTAATAATAAACATGGATAAAAAAACTCAAAATAATCAATTAAAAATTAATTTGAACTATAATACTCAAAAGTTAACATCAAAATACAGTATTAATGTAGATATTAAATTACCCCGCTCAAAACTTATTGATTTAAACCTCGAAACTGTAAATGGTGAGATATCTTTAGAAAATATTCAATCAAATGATATAATTTTATACACTTCAAATGCACCAATTAATTTGAATAATATTAAATCAAATACAATTAGTTGTAGAACATCTAATGCAATGATAATTGGAAGTATTGATGTTCTTGATTTTGAAGCATATACATCCAATGGAAAGGTGGACTTGACAATTTTAAATCAGAAAAGTGGAATTTTTAATATAAATACTAGTAATGCCTTAGTAAAAATAGTTTGCAAAAACGCAGCGAGTTATTACGCTGACGCTTTGACTTCTAATAACTCAGTTAATTTTAATCTACCTAACTTAATTTACTCTGTCAATTCAAATACTATTAAAATAGCAAAATCATCAAATTACGAAACTGCTACTATTAAATTTTCGTTTACTATTAGAACAAGTAATGCATCAGTGGAAATATCTACCCTCTCTTATATGATTTAAAGATCAATTCTCATAACTAAAATTACATAACCTTTTTAGCAACGTTTTTATGTTAAACTGTTACGCAAAGATAGGAGATTTCCGCGTGTCAAGGGAATTTAATTATATCGTGAGGATACATGGGACTAACCTAGATGGTACAAAGGCAGTCCCTTACGCTTTAAATGACATTAAAGGCGTAGGTATCAGAATAGCATTATCCATCACGAAGTCTATTGGTGTAGATCCGACCTTGCGGTTGGGGAGCCTCTCAGACGCGGATGTAAAGCGACTAGAGGAAGCCCTTGACAAACCACAGGGAGTAGGAATCCCTAAGTGGATGGTCAATCACCGCAAGGACCCCATGACGGGTGAGGATCTTCACCTTCTAGGTTCAGACCTGGATCTTCGAACAAAAGATGAGATAGAGCTAATGAGGGAGACAAGAAGCTGGAAAGGCGAACGCCATGCCAGAGGTATAAAAGTTAGAGGTCAACACACTAAAACCGCTGCACGTAAAGGTAGAAGTGTAGGTGTCTCTAAGAAACAACCACAGGCAACTAGAAAATAAGGTGAAGAATGTTGGGAGATCCTAAAAAGAAACATAGAAAATTTACTACACCAAAAACACCCTATGATACTGAAGCTTTAGTTAATGAACTGAAGCTTTTAGGTGCTTATGGTTTAAGAAATAAAAGGGAACTATGGCGGGCAAGAACATTACTAAGTACAATGAGACGCCGTGCAAGAGACCAGTTATCTTTAACAATAAATGAGAGAGACGTTAGTGAAAAAGCTCTGATTAATAAATTGAGTAAACAAGGTTTAATGAGTCCTAATAGTAAGATTGAAGATGTTTTAACCTTAAGTGTAGAAGACCTTTTAGAACGAAGATTACAAACAATTATTTTCCGTAAAGGGCTGGTTAAGACACTATATCAAGCTAGGCAACTCATTACTCATGGACATATTAGCATAAATGGAAGAAAAGTGCTTTCACCAAGTTACAATGTAGAAATAGACGATGAAGATAAAATTGAATATACCTCAACAAGCCCATATAGTAACAAAGATCATCCTTTACGTAAAGAAATGTCTACTTATCTTGTAGCAGGAGGAATGAGGGGTTGAGTTCAGAAGATAGGTGGGCAATAGTACATATCTTCAGCAGTTTTAATAATACCATTATTCACATGACTGATCTCACAGGTGCTGAAACCTTTGGTTTAGCAAGTGGTGGTATGTTTGTTAAAGCTGATAGACTTAAACCTAGTCCTTATGCTGCTATGAAAGCTGCACAACAAATTGCAGACTGGGGAAAAGATAAAGGCGTTACTGGTATACATATTAAGGTTAGAGCACCTGGGGGAAGTGGATCAAAAACACCCGGACCAGGAGCACAAGCAGCCATCCGTATACTTGCGAGAAGCGGTTTCAGAATTGGCAGAATCGAAGAAGTTACTCCAATACCTCATGATGGAACTAGGAAACCTGGAGGCAGGAGAGGTCGAAGACCTTAAAAATAATTAGGTGGCTGTCTTGAAAGTAAAAATTATTAGTGTCACTGAAGACACTATTCAATTTATTGTGAAAGAGTGTGATGCAGCATTCGTTAATGCTTTACGTAGAACAATGCTTGCTGAAGTCCCTACAATGGCTATTGAAGATATCTTTTATTTTGACAACTCTTCAGTTATTCCAGACGAAGTATTAGCACACAGAATCGGCTTAGTCCCCTTAAAAACTGATCTAGACAACTATTTACTACCAGAAAAATGTGATTGCGAAGCAGAGCTAGGCTGCCCCAAATGTAGAGTTACATTAAATCTAAATGTTGAAGCCAATGAAGAAGATGTAATTGTCTCCGTATATTCAGGTGATATAAAATCTGTTGATCCTAACATAGTTCCTGTTTCTCAAAATATTTTATTAGCAAAACTTGCACTAGGTCAAGCAATCCGTTTTGAAGCTTATGCACAATTGAATAAAGGTAAAGTTCATTCCAAATTTAGTCCAGTTTCAATGGCTATTTTCAATAATATTGCTGAATTTGACGTAGAAGATAATGAGATTGCAGCAAAATGTGTTGAAGAAGCTCCAAAAGGAGTATTATTGGAAAACGGAAAAATTAAAGTTATAAATGTTCAAACCTTCAATAAAAGTCCTACATGCAAAAGCCTGCTAAAAGAAAAATCATTAATCAATTACATGAAAAACGATGAATATATATTCACAATTGAATCAACTGGATCGTTATCTCCAAAACAGATAGTTAATGAATCAGTTAAAATATTAACAGAAAAACTTCAGGAACTAAGGCATAAAATAGAAGTAGGAGAAATACATGATGAAATCGAACTCTTCGAAGCTCCCACAGAAGTTGGACGACGTTTATACGCAATAGGTGCGGGAGACTTTACTGACGAAGATGAAGAAGGTGGAGACGAAGAAGGAAGAGGACCAGTATATGACGAAACATGAAATAGAAAAAATAATTAAAGAACTCAAAAAAGCCTCAAAGAACAGTGGACAACCTGTATGGGCTGCTTTAGCAGATGATCTAGATAAATCAAAAAGAAGTAGAATAGCTGTAAACCTTAGCAGAATTAATCGACTTACTGAAGATGGAGATACTGTGCTTGTTCCAGGGAAAGTTCTGGCTTCAGGAAAAATAAAACATGCAATAACAATTGCAGCGTACGACTTTTCAGATTCTGCAAAAGAAAAGATCCTTCAGGCTAATGGTACAACAAAAACTTATAACGAACTCATTTCAGAATCTACTAACCTTAAGAACATTAAATTAATCAAGTAACTTTCTCAAAAAATTTTTTTAATTTTATTCTGATAACCTTAAAATATCAACTAACTGTCTTTTGACCTATTGGGTTCGTAGCTCAGCAAGGTAGAGCGGCGGCCTCTTAAGCCGTTGGCCGAGGGTTCGAATCCCTCCGAACCCGCTAGTTAAAAACATGTTTTTAAGCTTTCGGAGGAGTCGTATTTTAATTAATTATATAACGTTTGTTATTATAAATTAAAACAAATAATTTAAATATTTATTTATCATTAATATATACTAAAATTTTTGATGAAAATAGATCCACTAAATCTGCTTATTTTTCATTTTAAAGGGTGGATGGTCCTTTTTCTAGAGCAGTTGCTCCTGTTCTACTCAGTTCTCTAATTTCTATATTTTTTATTCGATTTAGAAATTTATCTATCTCTTGTGGTTCTCCAGTAATTTCTGCAACAAGAGTTTCGGGTTCAATGTCGAGTATTAAGCCATGGTTGTCGTTGATCGCTTCTAATGCTTCTTGTCTAACCATTGGGTCTATAGTATTTAATTTTATTAAGAGCAGTTCTCTTGTTATTGTTCTGATTGGGTCAAATCTTTTAATTTTTATAACTTCTACCATTTTGTCTAATTGCTCTACGATTTGGTTTAATATTTTGCTATCTGCGTCAATTGTTACTGTCATTCTACTTAATTCAGAATCTTGAAGTGTACCCACTGTTATGCTATCGATATTATAACCTCTTCGACGAAACAGGTTACTTACTTTGAATAAGACTCCTGGTTTGTTTTCTACTATGAAACTAACCACATGTTTTGGCATTCAATCACCCTAATAAAATATCTTTCAACCCTTTACCAGGTGGAATCATAGGTAGAATGTTTTCTTTCGGATCTATCGGTACTTCAATGACTGTCGTCTGTTCATTTTTTATTGATCTTTTAATTTCAGTCTCGATTTGTTTAATTGTTTCACCCTTTATCCCAACTGCGCCATAAGCCTCTGCAAGTTTAATAAAATCTGGATGTTTCGGACGATTCACTGCAGAATAGCGGCCATCATAGAATAAACGCAACCATTGAGCAACCATCCCCAAAACATTATTATTAAAAACTACAATTGTTATTGGAAAACCCTCATCAACCGCAACTGCTAGATTATTCTCAGTCATAGCAAAACTTCCATCCCCCGAAATATTTACTACAGGTAAATCTGGTTTAGCTGCTTTTGCTCCAATAGCAGCTGGAGTTCCCCAACCCATAGTGCCTAATCCACCACTAGTTAAGAATGTACTGGGCTCATAAACATCATAGTATAATGCTGTCCACATTTGGTGTTGACCCACATCAGTAACTACTATGCTTTTTTTTGGCATTGCTTTTCTTATAGCTTTAATAACATCTGGTGCGTTTAGAGTGGAATCTGATTTTAATCCATCAGTTATTGCTTTGTACTCGTTTATTTTTTTAAACAGAATTGTATTAGTTTTGTTTCCGAGTCTAATTTCTAAGATCTTTTTTCTAATTTGTTTCAATGCTAGTTTAGCATCACCAACGACCCGTGTTATAGAATCTACGTTTTTATCTATTTCACTCTTATCTACATCTATATGAATAATTTTTGCATTTGGAGCAAAACCTGATAACGCCCCCGTAGTTCTGTCACTGAATCTTGCTCCAACAACAAGTAAAACATCAGCTTCTGGAACAAGATAATTTGCTTCGCACCTTCCATGCATGCCGCATAGACCCAAAGATAACGGATGATTACTTGGGATAGATCCTTTTCCCATTAAACTATGTGCTACAGGAGCAATTAATAATTCTGCTAATTCAATCAATTCTATAGAAGCTCCTGATAAAATTACACCACCTCCTGCAATGATGACTGGGTTTTTTGCCCTAGCTAAAAGAGATGCAGCCCACTCTATCTCTTGTGGATTTGGTTCAGAATAGACATGGTATCCTCTGAAAATAACATTATCTGGAAAAAACATGTCATCAGAATCAGTCTGTGTATCTTTAGGCAAATCAATAACAACAGCACCTTTTCTACCTGTATTAGCAATATAGAATGCTGATTTTACAGAATTAGGGATTTCTTTTGGTTCTCTTACCTGATAATTATGTTTAGTTATTGAAGAAGTGATACCAATGATATCAACTTCTTGAAAAGCATCGGTGCCTACCATGTGTTTAGGAACTTGACCAGTGAATGTTACAACTGGTGAAGAATCGAGTTGAGCTGATGCAATACCTGTAAC
>JAFGHP010000086.1 GCA_016930055.1 Candidatus Bathyarchaeota archaeon
CTCGCATAATAACCTTCCTTTCCCAAAAAGTTTTACCATGCCGAACCTCTAATTGCAACTGGCACAGTTTTTTGGGGGAAGGTCACAGAAACCCAAAATTTGACAAGTATTAATGCTCCAGATGCATCCATAACTTTTCCGCGGGGAATAGATAATTCTAATATTGTTGGATATTATCTTGACACTTCATCTAAATATCATGGATTTTTATATAATGGTTCAACATGGACGACTATTGATAACCCTATGGCCTATGGTAATTCTGCAACTTATATAGAGGGCATTGAAGGTAATTACCTTGTTGGTTATCACTATGATGAATTTTCTAATCCACATGGTTTTATTTATACTATCCCCGAACCCGCCACGCTTCTGCTGTTGGTTTTCGGTGGTCTGCTAATCAGAAAACGAAAATAGACACATTCACATAACGATTCAACAAGGCTGCGTGGAGCAATCCCCGCGGCCTTTTTTATTTGACACACTATACCAATACCCTAAAATATTCCTATGGAACAAAAGGAGATTAAATCATACATCGACGAACTGGAAGCCCAACTTTATGAATGGGACGATGGGCCTATCAACTGGCAACTCGAACTTGAGACGTTGCAGAATACTATAAAAGTCCTGATGGATAAAACCTTTGAATCTACTAATCCAGACGAAAAAACATACCTTGCCGCTCTGGAATATCGTGCCAGGCGTTGCAGGGATTGCATATTAAGAAGGAATATGATGAAAAATTAATGTGTTGGATATGTCAGTCTTTTATATTATCAAAGCCAAAGGATAGAATTATGGAAGATGACAAAAAACACTCTAAAACACTAATTAATGTTGCGTTGATAGGTTTGATAGGAAGCATTGGAGCGGCACTCATCGCTAACTGGGATAAAATCTCCCCATCTCATACACCTTCTCCGGTACCAGTTCACGACGGGAGCAAGTCACAGGAACCGGAAACTTCGACTTTTACATTTACTGTTGTTCCCACTACCGGTAGAGGTGGTCAAGAAGTCACTTTGTATCTCAGTGAACCCGAGTTACGTGTGATGGTTTACTTTAATGGAAAACCTTTACCTAAGAAATCACTAAATGAGGGCAAGACGTTGATCGTAACTATTCCAGGTGGTACAAAACTTGGAAGTAGCTATTTTGAATTGGTAAAGGATGGGAAAAGCTTAGGAACAAGACAAGAGTTTATTGTGCTTCAATAAGCATATGAAATGTGATATCGAAAATCGGTGAATTAAAAATAATAGGGTAGGCAAGGAGGTAACCTACCCTGATTAGAAGGAGGAGGGTAATGTTTACTTATATTATATATCACTCTTGGAGTGGGAATTGTTGATGATAAAATTGGGAATATTTAAATTTTTTTATCGGATATTCCCCAAATAAAACACAATTATCTTGACCCTACAGCAGTGTATTTTGTAAAATTGTTGATGTTTTAAGGAGTTAATTGTGTTTTTTAACTGTTTAAATGGGAAATATCAGTTTAATCTAAATAACAAGCAATTCGAATTACATTAGGAGTAATTAAAGGTTCCCAAAGTCTTTATGTGCCCATACAAGAAAATCTCAATACTTAATTCATTGAGAGTTGCATTTAAAAGATATTCGCTAACTATCATGGCGACCATAATCGTTATCCTGCTACTATACTTTATATACTTATTTATCAATAATATTAATTCAAATGTAATCTGGAGTTCATCTTTACCTTTTGCAATATCTACTATCATAGGTTTATGCACAACTTTTCTGAGTAACACAGTAGACAACGAAAACAAATTAAATTTAAAAAGGGAGCTTAAAGTAAAGTTTTTTCCAACAATTATAGGAGGTTTACTTACAACTCATGTAATTATATTTTTTGGCTTGAAAGCAGATAATAAAACAATTTATTTCCCCACACGTATAATGTATAATTATAAAACGGGAAATGTCTTAGAGAGAGACGATAAATTCTATAGAGATTTTTATGGTTGTAAATATTATCAAATCCGTCTTTTTACTGACAGAATCGAAAGACCTGAATATAATGAAAATCAGAATGCCTTATATAAAATACATTTTTATGACGATCTTTTATTTGCTGAAGTTTTAACACTACTATTTTCTGCCAATAATGATATCAGAGGTAGCTTACAAAGTGACGTAGGAATACCTTATTACAATTCACCCTATTTTTATGTCCCTAAAGGTTTTTTAGAAGAGCGTGATTTATTGACAGAAGTAGGAAAACAACTGCCAAACGAAATAAGTGATATCTTTAACCAACTCAAAGTAAAAGACCATTTTGAACTTTATGGTTTAAATAGGATGTATGTTCCCAAAGGAACTAAAGTTGAAATTGATTACGATCGCATCAATAAAAAAATAATTTTCAAAAATAGGTTTTATGAGGCTATTGTTGAAGTGAGGTCATTTGGATCGGGTGGAGGTAGAGGATTAGGTGAATGGCAATGGATACTCAGTTACAATGAAGATAAAAATAAAGACTACTATTCAGCAAAAATGGGCATTTTAATTACAGTTGATTTTACAAATAATCGCATAGGCCATTCTGATATGCCAAATTATAGAATTTGGATGGATGCAATAATTAAAAGATTAGAAACACATCTCGATAGTGAGTTGCATTTAAAAAATGGACGTGAATTATACCATATATATAAGGGAAATATTAATGAGCTTAAAGAAATAATTGAGAAGAATAATTAAAGGAGTGGGCATCGGGGGGGCAATCCAATCAAGTGAGAAATGTGTTTCAGAGATACTGTTCCGAGATTTCTTAAGAATAATAAGTTTACAAGACTTCGTTCCAGACTCTGTTTGCAATAAAAAGAATCTAAATATTATTTTGTAGTTTTTTTGCTTCTTTACTTGAACTGAAATTGTTTTATGTACAAATCTATATAAAAGATAAAATTAAAATAGATGCGTTCTACGTTTGTCTGCAGCCTCTTTAATTTTTTCAGTAAAACCTGTTTCATTTGTTCTTTCCTCTGCAATATGTACTGATACATAAAATTCCCTGGCTATTTCCGCACATATCCGATGAAGTATTTGTGTAAAGCTAAAATTGCATTTTGGTGCCCATTCTTTATAAGCATCGCGAACATATTTTTCATATTTATCAAAAGGCATTAATATGGCTGCCGCGAAGAAATTGGCCAGATCTTCTCGCTTCTCGTAATCATCTCCATTTTCTTCGGCAATCTCTATTGCTTCTTCAATAGTAAATTCTTTTGCTTTTTCATAAATTACATCATCCATTACAGCATGACCTAATTTGTACTGGTTCAGCGTGAATTGGACAAATCCACTTTTTGTTTTTAGACTTTTCTTGCCTTTGGCAAATAATGAAACCGCCTTCGGC
>JAFGHP010000015.1 GCA_016930055.1 Candidatus Bathyarchaeota archaeon
ACCTCAAGCATTTTTTTTGTGTGGTGATAAATTGCTTGTGGAGTCATTTCTAACTCACTAGCTATTTGAGCTACCGATAATTCTCTTGCTCTTAACAAGTGTATGATTCTTCTTCGGGTTTTGTCTGCTGCTACTTCGAATGCTTTGGGGTCGTTGAATATTTTTATGTCTTTCATATTTTTGCCTACTTATACAAGTATTTTCATAGTTATTAAATTTTTGTTTTTATCATTAAAAGATAGATTTAAATAGTAGACCAAGACATTACTTACTTGTGCAAATCAAGATTTGAATAAACCAAATTTAAATAAAACAGGAAGGTGGGATGGTTTGAATAAGTTTAGTTTAGTGATAAAGAATGCACTCCAAGAATATATGTGGCCTCAACAAGAAGAGAAACCTCAGAGTAATAGTGTAATAATATCGGCTCCTCCAAGATTAGAACAAAGCCTAATAACTAATCCGGCTATTACAAATGATTATCAACAAAAACAAAAAGAAATCACTCAAGCTCAACAACAATACAGACATCTAGAATACGCAGCTCAACGTCAAAGAGAAAAGCCCTTCAGATTGATTTAAACACCTCTTGTCACTTATTTAATCCAAAAATAATTACGTTTTGTACCTCCAAATTGTTAGTAAACTATTTTAATTTTATTTGAGAACTTTTGACAATGTCAAAAAAAGTAATCGATTTAACTGATGATACCATAAAAAATTTTCTTTCAGAAAATCACTTTGCTGTAGTTGATTTCTGGAACCCCATGTGTGGTCCATGCAATGAGTTGGCACCAGTCTTTCAGGAACTAGCAAGAAAATATTCTAAAGTATGTGCTTTCGGAAAAATGAATCTAGGTAAAGACGGTGGTCTAGACCCTTACCTAAGGCAGAAATATTTGGATGGTCAAGGTGTACCAGTTCTGCTATTCTTTAAAGATGGGAAAAGAGTTGATCGTATACTTGGATACTATGAAAACGAGACTCCTGGCAAAATTAAAAGCATAATTAAAAGAAATTTAAAGTGATACTCATTGATTAATGGATCTTTTTAGTATCATGGTTGATTATTAGCATATCTTGTTTCGCAGTATTTTATTAATTCCAATAAAAGTCTAATAGATGTACCCTTTTTATCGATGTTTTCTAACTTTTTTGACCTATTGTATTCTTTACTTATTTTATCATCATCCAGATGTTGAGGAGGTATACCGTATTTTGGGATAGAAACCATGTTATCTGGATGATAAAAAACCTCATGTGAGCTACCTATAAAGCTGACCTCATAAGTTTCCCATATCTTATTAAATAATGGTTTCAATTTCTTGCTTTCTTCAATTATATTAGCTATTTTCTGGTTAGTTGGCTGAAATGGTGGAAGACTATTAATTTCTTCTATAACTATGTTTTTGAAAGTGTTATAACATTTTTCAGAACATACTGAAACTATTTCACCTTTATATGGCCAACGTTTTCTAGTTAAAAGAGTTTGCTTCATATCTCCAAACACTTTCAATAAAGGCATTAAACAGTCTTCACATGCTTCAGTCTCACAAATAATGCACCTATATGTTTCTAAGAATAATTTACTCTTACCGCATACCTCGCATCTCGCCATGAGTAAGATATGTTTCAATATGATAATAATATTTTCACAAAGAATTCCTCAAAATTTTTTATATTTTATTCTTGTTAAAGAATAGAAAAGGAGTTCTTTAAAATTCTTCTAATGTAACTGGTTTTTCCTTGAAATAAAACAATTTGTTCAGAGTTTCCTTGTATTTCTCATCAGAAATTTCTAGTAGATTGTAAGTAAACAATTTTTTAAAACTTATTACACCCATAATTAGGCTACTAAACCATTCTACTTTCATTCGTACCTCTACATCATAACCTAAATCTGACGATAAATTCGGTTTTCCATTTATAAACTGAATAATAGTTGAGCCATTGTTTTCAGGTAAGAAGCTGTCTAAAACTGTTAATTTTAATTTCAGAGAAACATCATTAAAGTTGAAATCATTTAACTCTTGAAACAATTTATGTGTATTTAAAACTCGATACATTATTCCTAATGCTTGTCTATTCGTCTCTTGACAATCATAATACATAACTGGGTCACCGTCTCTAGGATCCTTAGCTAAAAAATGAAAATCATCTTCTGGAGTTTCAAAAATTATTCTATCAACTTGATCTAATTGACTATTAAAGAAAGCTAGAATGGACTTGAAAGCTTCTTTCGTATTATAAATAAAGTAAGTTACAATCATATTTTGTAGTAATGGATTCTTATCTATTACTTTCTCAAATTTTATTTTAGCAAGTCCTTCGATTTCTCCATTTTTTTTGTAGCCAATTAATTTTCCACGCAGCAATCGTTCAATTCCTAATTCATTCTTAAGTATCATCCCATGATTTTTTTTCACATATTTATTATAACAATCAAGAATTTGGCTTGAATCATTTTTATTAAGGTAGGTTACTCCATTTTTTCTTCCTTTTGGTAAATCGATTGGTCTAATTTTATATTGATTAAGTTTCTTTCCGTAACCATAACCCATCTGATTATAAAAATCTGGTCTGAAAGGATAAAGCGTAGATAGTATTGCTCCTTGTTCTCGACAATATTTATGAAAATTCTGAAGAAGATCCTTTGCTACATGCTCTTTTTTAACAAATAAATTAACAAAAACATTCCCAATACCCCCAACTTTGATAATTTTTCCATGAACGTTCATCTCATAATCATGATACATTGCTCCTCCAACCATCTTGCCTTCTCTAAAACAACCATAATAATGTGGAGTTCCACCACTACTCTGTTGTTTAATCATGTTTTCTTTCCATATCCTACGGCTTTCAGGAGTAACTGAATCAATCATAACTGGATATGCATCTAAAGTTTGGTCAATGTAATCGTCAAAATCTTCATCCTTTAAAAGACGAATGATGCTCATACCTAAATTTCATCGTTTTAAAGATAAAATAATTATGAATAAAAAGAAAAATGATAGTCCTTTAATCCTTCATTTCCTTTAATTCACATCCGTGATTGCTTTTCTAGGTTATAATATGGATTACTAATCCATATTACTTTTATTTACTGATGAACTATAGCAGAACCATGTCTAGCAGGAGATCGAAGTTCGAGATATACATCGACATTTTGGCTCTCATAAAGAGTGGCGTAGTCTTGCCGACACGTATAATGTATAGTGCTAACCTCTCCTGGAAGCCACTTCGTCAGATTCTAAAAAATCTGGTTTCTCAAGATTTAATCGAAGAAGAAGCTTTTAAAGAGCGTGATAAGAGAACAAAGAAGGTTTATAGAATTACTGAAAAAGGTGATAACGTTCTAAGATACTTCAATCGTGCCAAAGATTTGATGGAGATAGAGGTTGCTCCATCATATGCTAGGATGCGTTAAATTCTTAAACTTTATTTTTAATTTTTTACGATATTTTTAAAGCATAACTACAAATAATTCTTAACCGTTTTTAGTTTAGGCACAAAAATTGGTTGATAGATGTTTCATTTCAATAGATATAGACGATCCAGTCATAAAGAGACGTCTCGCTGATATTCAGAATATTCTTCAGGCTTCTGAAGCAGATATTAAAAATGTAGAATCAGAAAACATACACATAACTTTAAGGTTTTTAGGTGAAATAACCTCTGATAGAACTGAAAGTGTATCAAGTCTCTTAAAAAAAATTAGTTTTTCACCCTTTAAACTAATTTTCGAAGGTATCGGAGTCTTTCCTAACCTTAACAGGCCTAATGTTGTATGGACTGGCATTTCAGGTGATATGCAGGAACTAATGAAAGTCTTCAGCGAATTAGAGAAAGGTTTAAAGAACCTTGGATTTGAACCAGAAAGACGAGGTTTTCAGCCTCACCTTACTTTATGTCGTGTTCGGAGTGGTCGTAACCGTGCACAACTAGCTGAAGCCATTACTCTTCTTGGTGACTCTTATATTGGTGAAATGGTTGTTGAACATATAAGATTAAAGAAAAGCGTCTTAACAAGAGATGGTCCTATTTACTCTACTTTATCAGAGTCAACTCTTGTATGACTCATAACCTATATTTTTAATACTCGTCTTTATCTCTACGAAGTTAAATAAACATTGATGGAGCTGCAGAGTTTGGAGTCATGGGGAGAACAAAAATCTATAGTATTAAATAAGATTAAGCCAAAAGATGCTGAACGCAGAAAACTCAATGCAGCAGTATTAAAATTAGTAAATGAAATAAACCGCTTTTTAAAAGAAATCGGGATTAATGCAGTTGTTGAGAGTCATGGCTCCGTAGCACATGACACTTGGTTAACTGGAGAAAGTGACATTGATCTCTTCATAATATTAGATCTTGTTGAAGGTAGAACGGGGCTAAAAAAAGTCGTTGATACACTAAAAATCTTTTTTGAAGACAACTGGACCGAAGCCTATGCTGAACATCCATACTTGCAGACCAATTTTGAAGGCTATAAAGTTGACCTAGTACCCTGTTTCAGAACAGAAAACGGGAAAATAGCTTCAGCCACAGACAGAACCCCACTACATACAAAATACCTTGAAAAAGTATTAACAGCAGAGTTAAGAGACGAAGTGAGATTACTCAAACAGTTTTTTAAAAGGATAAATGTATACGGAGCAGAGATAAAAATAGGAGGATTCAGTGGATATTTAACTGAACTCTTAATCGTAGCATATGGCTCATTCATAAAAACTTTAGAAGCAGCTTCACAGTGGAAAGAAAACGAGGTAATAATACTTGAAAAAGAAAATATTCTTAAAACTAGAAAAATTATTGATCCCTTAACCTTAATCGATCCAGTTGACAAAGGAAGAAACGCAGCTTCTCCGGTGACGAATTTTTCGAAATGGACCTTTACAGCAGCAGCAAGAAAATTCTTGAAGAAACCCACTGCCGATTTCTTCCTCTCCAAAAAACCTTCAGCAGATCTAGAGCAATTAAAAACTTTGATGAGTCAAGAAATAAAATATGTCTTCTTCGTTGTTAAAGATACAAATCCTAATGTATCTGACACTCTTTGGGGTCAATTACTCAAGGCTGAGAAAGCCCTGGTAAAGGCTTTAAAAGATAAAGGATTCCAAATTAACCGTTCAAAAGTACTTAGTGATGAAAAAAAGAGACATCTCTTCATTTTCCAGTTAGAATCCTTAACAATACCTAAAGCTTTGAAACAGTATGGACCTCCCGTAAGGTTTTTCGAAGACAGCGAAAAATTCGTTGATATACATAAAAAAAATAAAAAAACACTGCAAGGTCCTGGGATTGAGAATGATAGATGGTGGGTTGTTACAGAGAGGGATTTCACTGATGTTAAACAATGCTTAACACATTTGATAAAAGATGGAGGCGTCAGCATTGGTATCCCTAAGAAAATCGCTGAAAAAATTCTTGACGAAAATAAAATAATGGTTAACGAAGTGCTTATGGATCTTGAAGGATTCTTTCCTGAAATTGCTAAATTTATGTTAGGTAGACCTGATTGGCTTGAATAAATTAAATGAATGCCCTCTTAACGACAAAGAAATCAATTTAGTGCTTTGTTGGCCAAAATATGATGCAGATAAAGCTTCTAAGAGAATAAAAGAACTCAGTAAAACAGGAATCACTAAAATCTTATCTTTTGGTAAACAGAAATTATTAAAAATAAATGTTTTAGGCAAAGGTCATACGGGAATAGTATTATTAGCTAAAATGAAGTCCGATTATGTTGCTTTAAAAATTCTTAGAACCGATGCTGACCGAAAAAACATGAGTGAAGAAGCTAAAATGCTTCAATTAGCTAACTCAATAGGGGTAGCTCCCAAACTTTTAGGATTCAGTGAAAATTTTTTAATAATGGAATATCTAGAAGGGCCTTTCCTACGCGACTGGCTTAACACTTTAACCCCTGACGATGCTTTAAATCTTCGAAGAATATTAAAAGAGACTTTACATCAAGCAAGAAGCCTCGATAAAATTGGTCTTGACCATGGTGAATTAGTTAGGTTAAGAAGACACATCATCTTATACAAAGATTCACCGGTTTACATCGACTTTGAATCCGCTAGCATAAATAGACGAGTAGCCAATGTAACAACCGTGGCTCAGTCATTATTTTTGAATAACAGTGTTTCAACAATTTTATCTAAAATAATTCCTGAACCCAATAAAGAGGACTTACTCGAAGCCTTAAAAAAGTATAGTAAAGAAGAAAATGATGAAAATTTCATTAAAATTCTGGAAATATCTGTTTTAACTTAAAAAAAGTTAGTTATGATGTTTTTCTATAGGTATATCCCAGTACTTTGTTGGATCAGACATTTTACCATAACCCACTAAATCATCTGCCCAAACCATAAAGCGGTTTAATTGGGGAACATTCCTAATCATCCATTTAACTACATCATGTATGAATCCCTGCGACTTTGTGAAAGGACAGACTCTGAGACATATTGAGCATCCTGTACCAACTACATGCCAGTAGTCTGAACAAAGATATTCGTCACAATACCACTTTAATGCACCAGGATTCAAGTTTGGGTTCTTCTCATTATACCTCGTTCTAGGCCCTTTAGGAACTGAACCGCTTGGGCAAGCATGGGCACACTTCTCACAAACTTCACAGAACTCAACTATCCCTTTAGGCGCCATCTCTTCAGCTGGTTTCAAAGGTAAATCTGTGAAAATTTTGCTGATTCGAGTTAGTTGACCATATTTCCAGTTAATTAATCTACCATTACGGCTTAAATGTCCGAGACCTGCTTTTATCGCAAATGGTACACTGAATGCTGTGTCATTTCCCATCGGTATCGCGTTGTAGCCTAAACCTCTAATCATCTCTGCAAGGGTACCCGTTGTGAAGTGCATCCTGCTGTAACCCATGTTGCTTGTTACCTCAAGCGGAGTCGGTGCATAACTGTTTTCTGTGTACTCCATTGGAACAAGAAGCACAATAACCCACTTGTAACTGTTAGGAATAACTGCTTTCTCATCAGTCACATAAGCTTTTTCTACATCTTCAAACACGATTTCGCGTTTACCAGAAGTTGCGTAAACAAACCTTTTATCCATTTCACAAAAGCCAACTTCCACTGCCCCAAAATATTTTGCAGCTTTCGTAATCACTTTATTAGCTTCATCAGGGCTGGCTTTCCATGGGGAAATTGATGGAGGCTTCTTAGCATGACCAAGCGAATCCCAGGAATAATAGCCCTTATTCATTCCTCCTGAACCATCAGGTGCAGTTTCACAGGTACCAGCAGCATCTTTGAAAGCATAATCAACAATAGAATATCCTGGCAAACCTTTCTTCATCCTCTCCGCCATACCATCAAGGTTATTGTATCTTTGTCGAGGAGGCTGATCTTTCCTCCTTTCTGCTTGCATTAAATCAAATAGTTTAGGATCGTATCTTTTATGATCAGCAGAAATCTTATAATATTCATTAAATTCCTCATCAATTCCCAAATTTGAAACCTCTTTCTAATTCGTATCTTTGTAGTATAAATACTAGTCGAAAGTGTGAGAAATTAGAACATTTTATGGTAATATTTTTGGTTGATAGATTAGGATTGATGAATTCGACAAAAACGCTTATTCCAGCTACATAGATTAAATATTATTTGTTAACTAATATCTTTCATGTTTAATATTTATAGGGTCCAAGTAGACATTCAACATTTTCTATACGTTGAAGACCTCGAAATGATTGTTTATGTAGGAATGATTCTATCACTCATCAGTTTATTCTATGGTGTCTACAAATTTTATAAGCACTGGACATTTAATGGGGAAAAAATTACAATCGGGAATACTAAACAAGGACTAAAAAACGCATTATTATACGGGCTTCTACAAAGGAAAGTGATTAACCAAAAATTTGCTGGTTTAATGCATTCACTGATTTATATTGGGATGGTTGGATTATTCATATCCACTGCGCTGAGAGCCCTCGATTATCACCCAATCTTGATAATTAATCCTCTTCAAGGTCAAATCTATTTATGGTTTAAGCTCTTAGCTAACATTTTTGGAGTATTAACGATAATTGGATCACTTATGGCTTTATACCGCAGAATCACTAAAACTCCGCAAGAATTACCAAACGACTCAATGGACATATTGATTCTCATTGGAATTATTGTTATCATGGTTACAGGATTTTTCTTAGATTCAATATCAACACTTGCATATAGGGTTGAATGGATTAGTTTCTATGACCCGATTGGAACTAGCTTATTATTTTTATTCGAGAACATGGATCCCACATCCCTCACCCTTCTATATCGAGGCTTATGGTTATTTCACATGGTAATAGCATTTTTCGCGATTGCTATCTTACCTTACACTAAACTTTCACACATCATAATTGGCGCATTCGTTAACACCTTCTATGCAAGAGAATATAACCCAAGCTACCCTGAACCAATACCAAACATCTATGACCTTATTGAAAACGAGCAGACAATGGGCATACAAAAAATCAGTGAATCAAACTGGAAACAGAGAATCGACTACGACTCTTGCGTGAAATGTGGAAGATGCACAAACGCATGCCCAGCATACGCAAGCGGAAAACCTCTTTCACCAATGGATTTAATGATAGACTTGCATACCCTAGGTTCAAAACAACAGTACGATTCCTCAATCTGGCCCGAACATGTTAAAACAGAGACAATCTGGTCCTGCGTACTATGTGCAGCTTGCGTGAAAGAATGCCCCTTCATGATCGATCACACAGAAACAATAATTGAGCTTAGGCGTGGTCTCTTCTTCGAAGAAACCACAGTTGAAAGAAACATTAAACAAATCTCAGCAAACATCTCCTCAAAAGGCAACCCATATGGCTTTAGTTCAAACGACAAAAAAACTTGGCTAAACGAACTAATAAAAAAGGAATTATGCGAATACGCTCAGGAAGGCAAAGAATACGACTATCTCTACTGGATAGGATGCGTCACAAACTACGAACCTGCCCAAAGAAAAACAGCTGAAAGCCTACTAAACATACTGAAAAAAACAGGAGCAAAAGTAGCTATTCTATCAGACGAAAAATGCTGCGGAGATCCAGCGAGACGAATAGGAGACGAATTAAGTTTCATAGAATCAACACAAAACAACATTGAAAACCTCAATAAATACAAATATAAAAAACTAGTAACTAACTGTCCCCACTGTTTCAACTCATTAAAAAACGAATACAAACAATACGACTACAATATACCAGTAGAACATTACGTTGAAACATTAGAAAACCTACTAAAAGAAAAGAAAATAACACCAAAAAACATTGAACTCAAAGTAACCTACCACGACTCATGCTACCTTGGCAGATGGAACAACATCTACGATGCACCAAGAAACCTACTCTCCAATATACCAGGAATAAAACTAGTGGAAATGGAAAAAAACAAGGAGAAAAGCTTCTGCTGTGGCGGAGGAGGCGGACAACTATTCTACGAGGTACCTGAAGGCGAAAGAATAAGCAAACTCAGAATCGAACAAGCACAAAAAACAAACACCGAAGCAATAATCGTATCATGCCCATACTGCAACTCAATGTTCAAAGGAGAAAACACCGAAACCAAAATAATGGATCTAATAGAACTACTCGAAAAAAGCCTAGAAATAAACTAACTGAATTCATATTCAGTAATCTTTTTACTATAGCTACCAAGTCTAGTCTAGATGCTGGGGATCGTGGTCTAGCTTGGCAAGATTCGCGCCTGGGGCGTGCGAGTTCGTGAGTTCAAATCTCACCGATCCCACAT
>JAFGHP010000087.1 GCA_016930055.1 Candidatus Bathyarchaeota archaeon
GGGGGGCTTTTGGTTCTTTTTTTAAAAGAACATTTTTGTTTATAGCAACATTTATAAATATGTGTTAGTATTTGTTTAGTAGGTCATAAAATATGGATACAAAAAACATTACTCTTAAAGTTAATTCGGATTTGTATGATAAGTATAGGGAATTTTGTAAGAAAAAAGGCTTAATAGTTTCTCGCCAATTTGAAATAATAATGGAAGAACAATTAAAAAAGGAGAAGAAATAAAAATGAGGCATTTTGAAAAAATAATTGGCGAAGAATTTCTGACTATTAATATTGAAAATAACGAATATTCTTATCAAAAAGCTTTCAAAAAAAATAAAAAATTATCTCGTGAAGAAATTGCTAAAATTTTGGGAAAGCAAAAACAAGATAAACTTAATAAAAATTTAGACAGACGATTTTACAATCATGGTGTTGCTGTTCTTGTAGAAAAAAAACAAGGACAGAATATATCCAAATACAAAGAACAACTTGAGAATTATATTAAATTAGAGAAAGCCATAGGAACAAAAAACATTGTAGGAATTCTTTATGATGTTGAAACAGGGGAGTTTATTTGTTTAACTCATCCAAAAGAAACTTCATTTCAAAGTATGAAATACTATGAAGGTTTATTTGAAATTAAAGTAAAGAAAGAAGATGTTTATATCACGGTTCAATCAATAAATAATAAACTCCACAAATTAGGTCTTTCAAATTTAGTTAGTCGGATGATGTTTACAGGTTTGGCTTTAGTTGGTCTTAGAATTGCGAAAGAAGAAAAAATTAATGTTCCGACAACAACATTTGACGATATGAAAAATTCTCTTTCTAGTATAATCAAAAATAAAATTCCGACAAATTTAGTGCATAAAGATGCAAAATTAAATCTTCTTTCAGATGAATTTTCAAAAATATCTCTTAATGAAAGTAATGAAAAAGATGTTCAAGAGATATACGAAGATATAGACAAAATAAGTGAGTGGATTAATTCTTATTCTTGGGAAGGAAAAGACGCTATGGCTATTTTCTTTAACGAATTTAGAAGATATGCTAAAAAAAGTGAACATGGTCAAGTATTTACTCCTGAAATTTGGACTGATTTAATGTATAAACTTATTGGGGTTAATTATACCTCGAGAGTTTTAGATGCTGCTTGTGGTTCTGGAACTTTTTTAACTAAATCTATGAGTAAGATGATTAAAGAAAAAAGAACAAGTGAGAAAAGCATTAAAGAAAATAATCTTTTTGGGATTGAATGGGCAAAAGAACTTTATGTTTTAGCTTGTGTTAATATGCTTATGCACAAAGACGGAAAATCAAATATAATTCAACAAGATTCTACAAAAGAAGAAACTGGCGAGTGGATAGAGGAACAGAAAATAAATAAGGTATTGATGAATCCACCATTTGAAGGACAAACAGGAATAAAAATTGTTAAAAATGTTTTGGATAATGTAGAGGAAAATTCTTTATGTGCTTTTATTTTGCCCGATAGAACACTTTATTCAAAGTCAAGTAAAATCGTAAATGGAATTTTATCAAGACATACTTTAGAAAAAATAATTAAAATGCCGGATAAAGTTTGGGCAGGAATTGCAGGAACTACAACTTCTATTTTTATATTTAGGACTGGGAAGCCTCATGCAAATAAAGACATAATTAAATATTGGATAAAAGAAGATGAACTCGTAACAGTAAAAAATGGCGGGCGACAAGATGTTAATGATAAATGGATAGATGACGGTTCTGATAACTTACTAAAATATTGGACTGATATAATTAACAATACAAGAGAGCATAAAACAAAGCAAGTTTCAAAAAATTTAGAATACCTAGTTCCTCAAAAAGATATTAGTTTAACTGAAGAAGATTTTCAGAAAGTAGTTTTAGATAGAATATTATTTGAAAATCCCGAGATTAAAGAGAAAGTTTCCGAGATTAAAGAGAAAGTTTCCGAGATTAAAGAGAAAGATTGGCTATTATGGGCAATAAGGGAAAAATCTAAAATGGAGGATAAAAAATGAGTTTATCCAAAATAGATGCTTTTGTTAAAGAAGTAAAACAAACAAAAATAATTAATACTGATAAGTGGAAGGAATTTAAAATCGGTGGAAAAGATGGACTTTTTGAATGTGATACTGCTAAACAAATTTTAAAAGTAGATGATGGCGATTTTCCCTATGTTACTAGAAGTGGTTTTAATAATGGATTAACAAGATTTGTTAAAAAAGTAGAAAGTAAAATAAATGAAAAAAATTGTTTAACTATTGGTGCAGAAGGCTTTTTTGCTTTTTATCAAGAAGAACCTTTTATGGCTGGAAATAAAATTTATGTATTAAGACATAAAAAATTAAATAAGTATAATGGATTATTTATTTGTGCGGTTTTAAATTCTATTGTTGAAAAATATTCTTATAATAATGCTAGGATATTAGAAAGAATAAGAGATGAGGTTCATAAATTGCCAGTAGATAAAAAAGGCGAACCTGATTGGGAATATATGGAAGATTACATAAAAAAACTTTCAAAGAAGATAGAAAACACTTTAAAATAATTTTCGAGCGTAGCGAGTGTAAATGTCCGTTAGGAATAGCCCCCCCCTCTCATCCGTTTTTTTTTGTTTTTCAAAGTAAGTAAAAATTTGGGTCGAATGTAATGAGCCGTTAAACATTTGTTATGAAAAGTGCAAAGCATTTTTCTCTTTCTTTTTTATCCGTTTAACGAAGGCACCCATCTTTAAGATTTTAGGTTTACCGACTACAGGAGGCAGTAAGAAAATTTTGGCTAACAAGGGTTATACGCAATTCAAAAAATATTTTTCTAACGGAGAATAAGGAATGATAGGCTTTCAAAGGGGAATAATTATGAGTTTTTTGGGGGGTGTTTGATTTATGGTTGAGTTTATTTTGGTTAAGAAGTGTATGAATTGTGGTGAATTGACTGTTAAGGGTAATGTTTGTAGTGGTTGTCGTCATTTGTTGGATGTTGAGTTGGTTTAGAATTTATATTTTTTAAACTATAGTTTGTGATTTATAATATTCTTTTCCAACAATATTTTTAAAACTATATGTTATTCTAAATAATGATGAATTTGAATAATAATTTTGGGTTGTTGTCTTTTAAACAATTTTTGGTTCTTAAAAGTGTTTCTGGTAAAAATTTTATTTATGAGATTTCTAAGAAGTCTGATGTTACTTATAGTCATGTTTACAAGTTAATTTTTCGTCTTGAGAAGATGGGTTTGGTGTTTATTAGTAAGACTGCTAATAGGAAGAGGTTTGTTAGTTTGACTGTTAAGGGTAAACAGGTTGTTGAGTTGTATTATAAGATTAATAACATTTTAAAGGGTGATTCATAAATGGGTTGGTTTAAAGTAATAATTTTTTATTGTGGGATAATATTATTAGCTTCTTTAATTTGTATGGCTTTAGATTTTTTATTGATTAAATTATCTGATAAGTATAGAGAATGGTTTTTTAAAAGGTTTAATGATAAAAACTTTTTTTATTATGTTGTTTTAGTAGTTTATTTTCCAATGGTTATATTCCAATTTTTGTTAAATTTATTTGCTATTGAGAAGCAGAAGTGGGATGTTGAGCAGGGTGAGAAGTGGGTTGAGTTGAGTGATTATAAAATTGCTAAGCTTAATAGTGGTAAAAAATGAATGATAGGTGGTGTAAATGAAAGATTTAGAAAAAGAATTGAAAAATTTAAGGGTTGAGATGAATAGTTTGTTTGATTCTCAGGATAAAAAGTTGTTGGGTGTTGCTGAGGAACACTCTGAGGTTTTAAAACAGTTAATTGTTAGGGTTAAGGCTCTTGAAAAAAAATTATTTGGTGGTGAAGAAAATGTTAAAGAAAATGTTGAAGAAGTTAGAGTTGAGCAAAGAGGAGAAGCAGAGAAAGGTTTTAAAACAAGAATCTTGCAGTCATGAGTGGATTAAGAAGAGTTATCATCTGAAAGCTAAGGGTGGTTTTAGTTTAATAAGTTTTTTGTTTGGTCAAGCTAAAGATTTTGAAATCACTGATGAGGGTTATGTTTGTTTGCTGTGTGGTAAGAGTGAGGGATTCGTTGAACCAATTATTAATTTTAATTAGTAAATAGATTTAAACTGTTAGAAAATGGTTCGTTGTAATTGTTTGATTAATGGTCGTAAGTGTAAGCACTCTGCTAGGATTAAGGGTTTATGCACTATTCATTATATTAAGAGTAAGCATTATAAGGGTAAAAACAAGAATACTAGGCGTAAGAAGAGGCGTTTTTGATGAAAGGATTGTTCACTCTTGGGTTGGTTATTGGTGGGTTGTTTTTGTTAAAGATTGTTTTTGAGTGGTTGCAGGATAAACTTTTAGGTTTTAGGGGTAATTTTTTTAAGAAGAAAAAATGAAACAATATATTATTTTAGAAGATTGTGAGATTGCTTTTTGGGGTAATAAAACTTCTCTTGAAAAATGGGTTAAAAGACATCCTTCAAGATTTGATAGAATTGTTTATACTATTGAATATTTTGAAACAATACCTAAAAAAAATTATGCTGTAAAATATGTTAAAACTACAACTAAACCAGTTAAAATTTCATTTAAAACAAATTCAGGTAAAAAAGTTATATTTAAAGCTAAAAAAGTTGTAAGAAATAAATGTAAGGAGTTGATGAAAAAATGACATCCTCTAAACCCACTAAAGTGGGTAGTTTCCACTCTCAAGAAAAAGAAAAGAAAATGGTATGTATAAATTGTAATTCGGAAAACACTTCCCACATAGCAGATGGGTTATATCTATGTTCTAAATGTGAGAAAAATGGTCAATGGCATTTATTCCAAGACATTGAAACAAAGGAACTTAGATGGAAAGATATTTTACATCATGCAATAGTTGATGAGGTGCAAGTAGATTGAATCGCACAGCTTTAACGGTTGCACCACGCAAACCACTTAACTTAAATCAGTCGGGCAATAGTCCGAATAATTTAATGTGTGGTTCGCTAAACAGGCAACCTATCGCAGAAGATAATTATCACTTTAAGATAGGTGATAATTATGACGAAAAACGAATATGCACACTTCAATCCAACGAAGTACAATATAGATGTAAAGATAGCAACAGTGAGAACTGGCAGTCATTGCAAGTTCAATATCAATTACCATATAATATGGATTCCAAAATACAGACGGAAAGTTTTACGAGGCAAGGTGGTAGAAGTGCTTAAAACAATAATCGCAGGACAATGTGAACAGATGGATTTAGATATGTTGGCATTAGAAGTAATGCCAGACCATATACATTTATTTGTTGGTGCAAAGCCTAAACATACACCTTGGAAGATTGTTAAACAGTTAAAAGGAAACACATCTATTCAATTAAGAAGATGCTTTAAACACTTACTTTATTTGCTTTGGAATTATGGTAAACGATTTCCTCACTTGTGGGCTAAAGGTTACTATTGTGGAAGTGCAGGTCATGTATCACAAGAAGCAGTA
>JAFGHP010000088.1 GCA_016930055.1 Candidatus Bathyarchaeota archaeon
GATACTGAAACTTATACTGCTCAGGAATACTCGTGGAGCCCGTGAGAGCTATAACTGGTGTACACGTCCAGTATGGCTCTGATAATCCAGCAGCTAAATTAATGGCTCCAGGTCCTGCTTGTCCATAACAAACACTGGGCTTATAACTTACACGAGAATACCCATCGGCCATATATGCAGCAGCTTTCTCACTGCGAGCCAATACTAGATCGATCCCTGCATCCTCAAACTCTATAAATAATGATATCATCCCACCCGAGACGTGGAAAAAATGGTTGACTCCGTGTTTCTTTACGGTCTTTGCGATGGCCTTAGATCCTTTCATTAACGTCAAAAGCTTCACCCTTAGAATATATTTCCACTTAACTATCTTATTTACGTGTTTAGAAATTCAGATTATAGAGTTAAACAATTGAAAACTTGATATGTACTATGAAATTTATTGTGAGTAAATTGATAGTGGCTTTAGTTTCTTTTTCATTGCTATCATTTCTTTGCGATAATCATCTATACCATGGTATCTCAATCCATCTCTTTCTATTGCACCACATTTTTCTAATCTGGTTAAGTTCCTAGTTAAGTGAAGTGAGTTTATTCTTTCTTTGTAATGTTTTTTAAAAGCTCTTCCTATCGCACTGTGTTTTTGATATATAGATTCTTCAAGTTCAAGTTCGGGGAGGTATATCATATTCTCAATTTTAATCGCTAATTCAAGTAAACTCAATCTAAAAACGTCTCTTAACGTGAGATATCTAGATTTGAGAATGTTGGTTAATATTATTTTTCTTCTTTCTTCCTCATCAGAAACCATTTTCTCTAGTTCAACTAATTGATTTCCTGGAACATACCCTTTCTCAACTTGTCTAACATAATGTAGATCTTCAAGAAGAGAAAGATATCTAGGAAGTTTACGTTTATCTTCTGAGGGCATACTTCTGCGTAGCTCAATGTGTTGTATTTCGCCAAATCTTTCTAAATGATCTAAAAGTAATTCAAATTTGCTTAAAGCAAATCGAAAATCATTAATATTAACTAAATTTGAGGCTGTAGCTGATACAATAATATTTTCAGTACGTCTTCTCCATAAGTTTAGCATCTGTTCTAAATTATTATAGCATTTTTCACGTAGAGTTGAAATCTCTGTCATTAACTGAAGGTTCGAGTTCAAATATACTTTTCCAAGACTATCTATTTTTAAAACCCTTACTTGATATTTAGAGAATCTATCATCATGGATAAAAACAGGAATTTTTGATCGGATGTTTGCTGAATATATATTATTATCTGGATTATAAACAGGATTATCTAAAAAAATAAATTGGCCATATTCTTTCTCGGCAAATTTTTCAATTATGGATTTAGCTTCACTCATTTTTATCCTTTCTTTTACGTGTTTTTTTTAGTGGTAATAGCCTCTTAAATAGATCTTGCTGACCCTTAATAGTTATTTTCATTCTAATTAAATGACCATCGACTGTTAGCATCTCATCAATAAATTTTCCTATAGGTGCTGAAAGTTGATAATTGTTTTGTTCCATTTCAGGATCGACATAAAAAATTTTTGTTAAATTATCATCATACCCATTAATTACAATAGAATGAAAAAGAGTGTCTTCTTCATCTTTAGCGACTACTATCCATGCAATTACAAGTTTTTCTTCATCAATCTCCTTGCGAATATCTGTAAAAGTACCACCCTTACTGTCTACTATTTGAATTTCAGGAAAAGAATCAAGTAAAGCTGCATTTATTAGTTCAATATCACCTGGTGCTGTTCCTCCGTTGGGGTGTGTCTTTACAATTTTAGCTATTGATGATAATCTTAGTCGCTTTTGTTTAACTTTTAATTCATCTATTGCATAATCTATTACCATTTTTATGCAGGAAGGAAAACAATATGCTGTTTCTGGTTGTTTCCTAAACTTTAATGGTAATATTGGCAATTTAGTCCTCTATCCAATTTTTACATGTGTATATTTATATTTATTTTAATCTCCCTGAATATAAAAATAATACTTTGAACCAAGCTAAAGATTTTCATTTTCCTCTTATGAGATAACTATAGAGTATGAAAAATTAATAAAAGACTGAAATTTTTCTGTCTTAACAAAAGGAGTAAAATTGTATTTATTTTGTCATTGAGGTTTCCGATATCAAGCCTGTATTGTAAACTGTTCCATACCATTTGAAGTCTTGTTTACCAGAGTATTGTACATTCACATCGAAATCTGGGAATTGTATAACTAGGTAATGTAGAGTAATGTTCCATCCCTCACCCATGTACCTTATTGTTGATGAGCCTACTAGCCCAGATGGAGTAGTGGTTTCGGTTATCCAATTTTCTGGGTACTCTAATTCTAGCTCTGGATATTTTTCCATAATATAGAATATTGCTTTGTCTCTTACGTCTTCTACTACTAATAGTTCTTTTGGGTGAAGTTGAGTCTGGTTGATTTCATCCCAGACATCATCAATTATCGCTTCTGTAATCTCGTCCTCTACAATGGTTATCTTGATTACGTGTGGAGTTATTATTTGAGCTACGAATGTTCCTTCTCGATCTCCCCAGCCTGCGTGAGATGTATTGAAGGCCAAGACTACTACATATTGTGTTGGGTCATTTTCAATTGAGTATGTTTCCATAACTGTTATTGATTCAATTATTCCATCAAAGCTGAATGTTGGGCTATTAACTAGGAAGTCTATTGC
>JAFGHP010000089.1 GCA_016930055.1 Candidatus Bathyarchaeota archaeon
TTATTAATAATATTGCTGGATTCAAAATTTTAGAAAAAGCACCAGTATTCGTTGGTGCACGTATGGGAAGACCTGAAAAAGCAAAAGAAAGAAAAATGACACCACTTGTCCATAGTCTATTCCCAGTAGCAGAAGCAGGTGGACCTCAAAGAGATATAATTAAAGTTGATAAAGGGAAAAAAGTTAAAGTAGAAATTTTGCAAAGAAAATGTGAAAAATGTGGTAACACAACATACCTAACAATTTGTGAAAAATGTGGAGCAGAAACTCAAGAAATTAGAAGATGTTCAAGATGCGGATTAATATTCGAAGGAGATCGCTGCCCGAAATGTAATGGCGAAATAGTAAGTTATGCAATAGTTGAGATGAATTTAAGAGAACAAATCGAAGATTCAATCAAAATTATTGGTGGTATAGTTCCTAATAGAGTAAAATGTGTAAAAAAATTAATGAATGAAACACGAACACCAGAACACCTTGCTAAAGGATTAATTAGAGCAAGGTATGATCTTAGTGTTTTCAAAGACGGTACTTTAAGATTTGATTTAACTGATGTTCCACTCACCCATTTTAAACCAAATGAGATAGGGATTCCTGTCAATAAATTAATTGAATTAGGATATAACTATGATTTCGAGGGTAATGTTTTATCAAGTTCTGAACAGATTCTTGAATTAAAAGTCCAGGACGTAATATTACCTAAAGAATGTGGAGAATATTTAGTAAAGGCATCTATGTTTATAGATGATCTTTTAAAAGATTTTTACAAACAATCACCATATTATAAAGCAAAAAATAAAGAAGATTTAGTGGGATGTTTAATATTAGGTTTAGCACCACATACATCAGCAGCAATAATTGGTAGATTAATTGGTTACACTAAAGTCCGAAACCAATATGCCCACCCTTTATGGCATGCTGCTAAAAGAAGAAATTGTGATGGCGATGAAGATGCAATAATGTTAGTTTTGGATCCCTTATTAAATTTCAGTAAAGCCTACTTACCCAAACATAGCGGTGGATTAATGGATGCTCCTCTATACATTATACCAACAATGAATCCAGGAGAAGTCGATAAAGAAGCACATAATTTAGATGTTGTAAGTAAGTATCCTCCTGAATTTTATAGAATGTGTGCTAAAGGTACTAATTCATCAGAATTACTAGAAATAATTGATACAATAGGCGCAAGATTAGGAACCGAAGCTCAATTTGAAGGGATTAATTATACTCATGAATGTTCCAACATAAATTTTGGAAGTCATCTAGGATCATATACAAGTTTATCAACTATGATAGAAAAATTGGACAGTCAGCTTGAGCTTGCTTCAAAAATACAAGCAGTTGATGTCAAAGAAGTAGCGTTAAGAATTCTCAATAGCCATTTTATGAAAGATATTGTAGGAAATCTTAGAGCATTCACTAATCAAACCTTTAGGTGCACAAAATGTAATAGAAAATATAGACGACCACCATTACTTGGTAAATGTCAAAGATGTGGTGGCCCAATACAATTAACAGTTCATAAAGGTGGAATTGAAAAATATCTTGACCCTGCTATACAAATGGTTAAAAAATACGATTTAGGAGATTACCACTTGAATAGGTTAAATCTAATAAAAGAAGAGATAAAAGACATCTTTATCGAAGAAAAACAAATAGAGGAACAAACAAAACAGTTCAGTTTAATAGATTTTATGAGAAAATAAGGAAAATAATTGAAAAAATAAGAAAGCTTTTTCCCTTACCTATAGTCTTTCTTTATGAAAATAATGAGTAAAAAGAAAGAAAGATCTACAGGAATGCCTTCATCTAGTGCAGGTTTAATGAGGTTTTTCCAAGATGAAAGCCATGGACCAAAATTAAGACCAGAATATGTAATGGGCGGAGCATTCCTTTTAATAGTATCAGTAGTTCTAGCAAAAATATTTTTAGCGGGATTACTGGTCTAAAATCTAAGAAAACATTTTTTAAACTAAAATTAGGTTAATAAAAATAGCATATTTATAAAAATTTTAATAAATTACATTTTTATTAGTTTAATTATTTATATAAATGTAAATAATTTTATAGATCGAATCAATTAAGTCCTTTTGAGATATATGTTAAACTGCCTTGATCAAAAATATTACGTTATTATTGGGTCGAAACCGATAATGAATTATGTTACCGCTTCATTAACTCTTTTTAATCAAGGTTCAAAAAAGATTATTATTCGTGCAAGAGGCAGAAATATTCCAAAAGCGGTTGACGCAACAGAGTTGTTGAGAAGAGTTTTCTTAAAAGACATAATAATTGAAGACATAACTATTGATACTGATGTTCTTGAGAGGAAGGATAAAGTAAAAGCAAATATTTCTATTATACAAATAATATTATCAAAAAAATTTTAAAAAATTTATCTCTTTAAAATATTGATTTTTGTATATGAGCTTGATGAAACTTGTAATAATCCATCAAAAGGCTCTCTTACATTACAATTTTCTAATAAAATTTTTGAACCTATTGTTAAACCTTCCACATCTTTAGCTTGTTTATTCCAGAGGCTTATTCTAACTTCACCTGTGCCATCATCAATTCTAAAAGAAGTTACATTAGCAGGTCCTCTAAGAGTATTTACTTCTCTGGTTAATGGTTCATCTAAAAGTTGACCTTCTAATGTTATGTTTTTTTGTCCTTCAACTAAGTTTTTAATTTGAATGACGCGATCTTCTGGATTAATAATTTCAATTTTTATTTCTTCGGGATTAAGTCTAAGTCTACCATTTCTGCCAACATTCAAGTCTATACCAGAAAGCCCTGCTCTTGTATACCCATTTTCAACAGCTATTATTGTATCATTTGTTAAATCATTTAAAATATTTATATCATCATCCCATAGGCTTAACCTAACAATTCCAGTTTCATCTTGTAAAAGTAAAGATGCAACCTTTCCTTTTGTACCATCTCTGCGAGTAAATTCTCTAGGATCATTAACTTGAATTACTCTTCCAGCTACACTAACGGTTCTCATCCCTTCTCTGAGATCACTAATTTTGACATATCCAGATGCGGGTTTATCTGGTAATACGCCAGTTGCTAAAATCTCTATTTCAGAAAGTCTTGATAAATGGATCTCATAACCACCATCTTGTCTTGATCTGGAAGTAGCGCCAATGATTCTCATTCTAGTACCATTTTCAATTGAGATTAATTCATCTACTTTATCGTCCCATAAAACAATAGGAATCTGTGCTCCTCCCTCTTCCATTATTAATCTAGATACTTTTCCTTCAGATCCATCTTTACGTGTAAAAAAAGATGGCGTGGATTTTTCAACAATAACACCCTCAATATTTACAGATCCTGGTGAATTAACATCTACAGGGGTCTTGAAAAAAGTACTAATTTCTGGGAATTCTTTGTCTATTGCATCAAGGGGTTCCATATAAATTTGCCCACGAGATCCAACGTTGACTTCCAATTCGTTGGTACCTTGACGCTCACGACTATATCCATGAAGAATTCTAATTATTCTTCCTTTAACTACTTTACTAGCTAAAACATGGTCAGCTCTATCATCCCAAAAAACCACAGGGACTAATCCAGTTGAGTCTCCTAGTAAGATCCTAAGAACCTTTCCTTGTCGACCATCCGTTCTATTAAAAGTTCTTGGTGCAAAAAGATGTATTACACGCCCAGTAATAGATACGTCATTTAATCCTGAAGTTAAGCCCCCAATTTTTAATTTAGTCTCAATACGTTCACCCGCACTATCTAAACCCAAGTTAGAAGCCACTAAATGTGCTGCTGCTTCGTCTGTTAGTAATCCTGCAGCTTTATTTTTTTCCTCAGCTATTAAACGTTCTACAGCTTCCCTATTGAGAGCTGGTTTAATTAATAGAATCCTTTTAATAATATCCTCAGTAGTAGACATATAGCTAACATACCAAAAATTGTTAAATAATATAAAATAGGTTACGTTTTTTTAGTTCTTTTTTGTCTTTAAATAAACATAATATATGCTTAATCCTAAAGTTGATAGTATTAAAATTAAAGACAAGTTTTCTAGTATTCTAAAAAATTCAGGTGATGACATTATTCATGAAGATAACATTATACTTATTTATACATAACTAATTGAAGACTCGTTTACAAAGATTTGAGTTTTCCATTCTTTTAATAATAAGTCGTAAAACTCGTCTTCTTCTTTTATTAAATCATAAGAATTCAAGGCGTCGACAATTTTTTGAGCTAATAAGTGATAACAAATACCTGTATTGCCATCTAATACTCTAAAATAAAAATCGTCACAACTACAATAACCTGCTTTAGGAAAAATTTGATATTCAGCGTCTTGACCTACAGCTATCCAAACAATTCTATTAGAAGGTTGAAAAACATATTTTTTTATTCTTTTTTCTTGTACTAATCTCCAAGCTTTATCAAATCTTTCTTCAAATACTCGTTTTAATCTTTCCCAGTTAGAGTGACTTAAGGTCTTTTCTGTTTTTATTTCATTAATTATTCGATCTAAAACAATCAATTCTTGATGAACCAAATCACGTCAAATTAAAATATAATTCGTAATTTTTCATGTTTTTGGTAAAATTATTTAAATTTATCAAAGTTGTGGGCTTCAATGATCTTGATTAAGTTACTTACACCACTGCCCGCTTTGCTGGTAGAGAATGACGAGAAAGTAATTATTGTTGCAGATCTTCATATAGGTATAGAATACGAATTATCAAAAATGGGAATTAACATACCTTACCAAACTGAAAGTATGTTAAAGAATCTTCTTCAAATAATTAAACAACAGAATCCTGATAGATTAATTATATTAGGCGACGTAAAACATGGTGTACCAATCACAAGTTTTATTGAGAAAAAGGAGTTACCATCATTTTTTGAAGTTTTACTTAAAGAGGTACCAAAAATTGATATTACTAGGGGAAATCATGACGGAAAAATTACTGAAATTGTTCCTAAAGAAATTACTATTCACAATTCCTATGGCTTTGTTATAGGTTCGGATTATAAAGTTGCATTGTTTCATGGGCATGCATGGTTAAAACCTAAGATGTTGGATGCAGACTTAATTATAGCGGGTCATAATCATCCAACCATTTTACTTAAAACACCATTAGGTATTAGAATTAGCCAAAGAGTATGGTTGAAAGGTTTATTAGATCCACAGAAATTAGTTAAAGCATATTTAAATCAGAATGATTTAAAAATTATTAAAGACCCAGTTAAAGCTTTTAATAATAAATTTAATATAAATATTAAAGCATCTGAAGTGATTTTAATGCCAACATTTAACGATTTGTTAGGTGGATTACCTGTAAATGGTTCTATACCTCAAAATCTTTTAGGACCAATGCTTAGAAGAGAAATAATTAATTTTGATGATTTTGAGGTTTATTTACTTGATGGTACTTATTTAGGGAAAGTGGATTTTTTAAAAAGACTCAATAATTGATGTGGGATCGCCCGGATTTGAACCGGGGACCACGCGGGCCCGAGCCGCGTATCTTGGACCAAGCTAGACCACGATCCCAATGTCTAGAGGGTAAAAGGAATATACTTAAAAATAATATGGGAATAATTAGGCTTCTATAACTGCTTCTTTAATGGTCATGTTTAAAACGGTTTCAGCAATATCAGATCCATATTCAGCAGTTCTTAGAATACTATCGACAATTAGTCTCAAAGCAGGAATTTCTTCAAGATTAGCTTTCTTAGTAATCATTTGAATTAGTTCTTGCTCCATATTTCTTGTAGTCTCAGCCAAATCGATTGTTCTATCAGCGGAAGCATATTTATTTTCGAATAGAGCGTCCATAGAGTCCTCAAAAACTTTTAAAGCGGATTCACTTGCTTTATTTAATTCTTTAATAATATCCTCATTTAAGGGAATTAAATTTAAAGCAAGTCTATTTTCAGCAATTTTTACAGCGTGATCAGCCATACGTTCAACAGATTTTGTTATTAATCTATATCCTAAACATTGACGTGGAGAATCGATTTTACTTTCACGCAAAATATGGCCATCAGTGATTGCAGCTTTTAATAACCTTATAACGTAAAGATTAAAACGATCGACTTCATCATCCATAGATATAATTTCTCTAGCAATCTTAGGATTATCTGAATTCAAAGCAGCTAATGCATCTCTGTGCATTGATGCTGCGATAATACTCATTCTTCTTAAAGCATCTAAAATACTGAGCTCGGTATAACTAAGAAGTATTTGTAAAGTCAAATCATTGGGTAAATCACTTAAAATTTCAGTTCCAACAAGTTTTTTTCTAGTAAAATCTTTTACATTTAAACGGATATTAGAATCTAATCTCTTTTGATGTGACCTAATTTGAATAATATTATATCCTAACAAATAAGAAGAAACAACTCTACGAATAACCCTATCTGCAGTGTCTTCTTCCGTAACATTAATGATAACTTTCCGGGCTTTTTCAGTTGTTTCGGAGCTTTTTGGTTGAATACTTAAAGATAAATCGTCTCGTTGTGAAATACTAACTACGCTACCACGTTTCAGCCCTAGTTGATCTACCCAAGTTTTGGGTAAGGAGATTATATAGGTGGACCCCCCAGTTACTTGGATTTTTCTTAATTCTTCGGAGCTTGTGATTTCAACCATATTTTTCCAACTCTATATATAATTAATTATTTAATATATAGGCTTTAAGCATATAATTTATAATAAATATATATTTTTTATAGTTTTATTACGCGTTTAGTCTTATTTCTATTTAGGATAATTTTTGGATAAGAAATTAGTTTATAAACAGGATTGGTGTGTGAGTTGTTTGATGAAGGTTAATATTGAAAAATTAAGAAGTCGTTCTGTATTAGTTACTAACTATATTCAAGAACCTGGGATTGGATACGAAAAATTTAGCCAAAGAAAAAAAGAATACACCGTTGATCAGTCAATAATTCAAAAATTAAGACCATTTACAAATAAAGTGATAATTTTTGTATTTTCTGCAGAATGGTGTCCAGACTGTCATAGAAATGTACCTATACTTGAATTAATTTCTGAGAAAACAGGTATTGAGATAAGAGTTTTTGGCCATATTAAAAGAAGTAATGTTAATTCAACAAAAAAATGGTCTATACCACCTAGTCCTGAAGAAGCAGAAGAATTTAATGTCCAAAAAATACCATATATTATATTATTTGACAGAGAAGGAGAAAAAATCGGAGAAATCATTGAAAATCCACCCAAAGGAAAAACGTTAGAAGAAACTCTTCTAAAAATTTTAACATCGATCTAAAAATTTTATGTATTAGGCAACCTTTTTAATGAAACCTTTTTAAACTTTGTTTGATCATGTTAAAAATAAAGTGAATAAAATTGGTTGTGTATCAGTTGGACTGGAAAATTATTTTTCAAGTTTAAAAAACAAGTTTATTTATAAAGAACCCATAAAATTAAAATCATTTTATAGAGGTGTAAATTGAATGAGTAATGATAAAAAAACAATGATTGTGACTCCCTGGGAAGTTTCAGGAGAAGTTGATTATGATAAATTAATCGTAAACTTTGGTACCAATAAATTAACTGAAGAATTAAAACAAAAAATGGCGAAATACGCGGGGTTTCTACATCCTCAACTACGTAGAGACGTTTTTTTTAGTCACAGAGATCTTGATTGGTGGATTTCAAATTATGAAAACGATAAAAAAGTTGGATTATACACAGGTAGAGGACCTAGTGGAGATGTACATTTAGGTCATTTACTTCCATGGATATTTACTAAATATTTACAAGATGCTTTCGATGCTGATCTTTATTTCCAAATGACTGATGATGAAAAATTTCTAGTTAAAGAAAATTTAACTTTAGAACAGGCAATTAGTTACACTTACGAAAATGCATTAGATGTAATCGCTTGTGGAATGAAAGTAGGAAAAACATTCATTTTTAGTGATACAGAAGACATTGCTCAAATATACAAATTAGGATTAAAAGTTTCAAAAAAAATAACATTAAGCACTGCTAAAGCTGTTTTTGGGTTCACAGACTCTGATAATATTGGTTTAACATGGTATCCAGCACTTCAAGCAATGACTTGCTTCCTTCAATCAGATAGAGAAAAACAAAACATTCCTTGTTTAATACCTGCAGCAATCGACCAGGACCCTTACTGGAGAGTTACTCGTGATATAGCTGAGAAATTAGGATTTTATAAACCTGCACAAATACATGGAAAGTTCCTTCCAGGTTTACAACAAGGTGGAAAAATGTCTGCAAGTCAACCTGAAACGGCAATATTTACTACAGATACTCCTGAAATTGCACTTAAAAAAGTAATGGCAGCATTTACCGGTGGACGTGAAACAATTAAATTACATAAAGAATTAGGGGGAAACCCAGAAATATGTAATATATATGCATATTATTATTTTCTTTTCGAAGAAGATGATAAAAAATTATATGAAATTGAAGCAGGGTGTCGAAGCGGTAATCTAATGTGCGGTGAATGTAAAGCAAGATTAGGTAAGAAGATTAAAGAGTTTTTAATTGATTTCCAAAAAAAGAGGGAGAAAGCAAAAGATAATCTTCAAGATTATTTCTTAAAAGAAATGAAATAATAAATAGCTATAATAAACTTCATTCAAATAATTAGTGAGTAATATGCTGGGCTTAAATAACGAAATACAATCACTTTATGACTCCATTTTAACCAAATATAAAGAAGCAATAATTCTACAAACTGCTTCAAGCATTCTTCATTGGGATATGGAAACTAAAATGCCTCCTAGAGGTATAGAATTACGAAGTCAACAATTATCGGTTTTAGAATTAGCAGGACATAAAGTTATAACGAACCCACAAAATGGACGATTGTTAGATTCGATTGAAAAACATCCAAATAAATATTTTTTATCAAATCAACAAGTTAGAAATTTATATTTGTTTAAAAAAGTCTATGACGAAAACACTAAACTCCCAGACTCTCTTGTTTCTGAAACAGCTAAACAACAAACAATTTCAATAAATACTTGGAAAAAAGCAAAAGCCGCAAAAGATTATAATATTTTTAAAGAAGATTTAAAAAAAATAATTGAATTAAAATTAGAAGCAGCAGAAATATTAATGGATGTTAAAGGAACAAAAACACCTTATGATGCTTTACTTGATAGTTATGAATCTAAAATGTCAGCTGAAAAAATTAATAGAATTTTCAATATTATGAAAAAGGGACTTATTGAGGTAATTAATAAAATTAATGACAGCGAAAAAAAAATTAATACAGAAATTTTAGAGATAAAGGTTCCTGTAAATGATCAAAAAAAAATTAGCCAAATTTTAATGGATTATCTAGGTTATGATATTTTAAGTGGTGTTGCTGGGGGTCGGTTAGATGAGACAGAGCATCCTTTTACTACTGGTTATTATGACGATGTTAGAATAACAACGCATTATTATGAAGACAAGTTTACTTCAAGTTTTTATAGTGTATTACATGAAGGGGGACATGCATTATACAATCAAAACATTCCAAAAGAATACATGTATCAACCATTAGGTGAAGCTTCAAGCTATGGTATACATGAAAGCCAAAGCAGAATGATAGAGAATCTAATTGGTAGAAGCCCGGAATTCGTAAGTTATATACTACCTAATTTGAAAAAAATAATTGGAAAACCATTTAAAGGGATTAAATTGAGAGACTTTTATGAAGCAGTTAATGTTGTTAGTCCCTCAAAAATTAGAGTAGAAGCAGATGAGGTCACTTACGGACTTCATATAATTATTCGATTTGAAATTGAACAAATGATTTTTAATGGTGAAGCTTCAATCGAAGAATTACCACAAATATGGAATCAAAAATATTTTGATTATCTAGGAGTACAAATTGAGAATGATTCAGAAGGAATAATGCAAGATACACATTGGGCCAGTGGCCTATTTGGTTACTTCCCAAGTTATGCTTTAGGAAACATTTACGACGGTATGTTTTATAAAAAAATGAAGAGGGATATTCCTAAATTTAAAAAAGTAATAAAATCAGGTAATTTTATACCAATAAAACAATGGTTAAAAAATAATATACATTCGAAGGGCAATTTATATGATCCTGAAGATTTAATAAAACTCGTTACAGGAGAAAACTTAACCGTTAAACCGTATTTAGAATATCTTGAACGTAAATTTAGTAAAATATATAATTTTTAATTATCTTTTTTCATTTCACCTAAATATCTCGATATATAATAAATAGTTATGACTGAGGTTCCTAATGAATTAAAACAGCTTTATATTAAACAAAAATATAGAATAGCTGGAAACCATAGTGCAGTAAAAACCTGTATGTGGCTTAGTAAAGCCCTTCGAACTTCAGGTATGGAGCATTGTTATAAACAAAAATTCTATGGTATACCTTGCCATCGGTGTTTACAAATGACCCCAAGTTTAGGTCATTGTACACAAAGTTGTGTTTTTTGTTGGAGGGCTACACCTGAAATCATTGGAGTAAATTGGAATCAAATAGAATCAATAAAATCTCCAGATAATCCGGATCAAATAGTTGAAAATAGTATCATACAACATAAAAATCTAATTTATGGGTTTGGTGGAAACAAAAATGTCACTGAAAAGTTCTTAAAAGAAGCATTAAATCCTATACATGCTGCGATTAGTCTCGAAGGGGAACCAACATTGTTTCCACTTTTAGGAGAATTAATTAATTCTTTCTATAAACATGGTTTTAAAACAGTATTTGTAGTAACAAACGGTACTTCACCAGAAGTGCTTGGTAATCTTGAATATGAGCCAAGTCAACTTTACTTAAGTCTTTGTGCTCCTGATGAAGAGACTTATAAAAAAACGTGTAGACCAATGATTCCGAATGCATGGAATAAGGTTTTGGAAAGCCTAGAAATTCTTAAAAGTTTTTCTTGCCCAACGGTTTTACGTCATACATTGATACCTAAATTAAATATGAAAAATATTGATGGATATGCTAAATTAGCAATTAAAACAAATCCAACTTATTTAGAACCAAAAGCGGCTATGAGTGTAGGGGCTGCACGAAAACGTTTTAGTTATAAAGAGATGGCTAGACATTCAGATATCAAAGATTTTGCTATTGAATTATCAAAATCATCTGGTTATAATATCATTGATGAGCAATGGCAAAGTAATATTGTTCTTCTTAGTAAACTTAAAAACTCGAAAAAGCTTTACTAATTAGAAACCATTAAAAAGAACGATCGTTAGTAGGTCTCGTTATGATTACTAAAATTGGTATAAAGAAGTCACTAAAAGAATTGGTGGCTTATGAAGAAGTCAAGAAAGGGGAAAACGAATTGATTGCTTTAGCTAGGTTGACAACAGTGGTAGAATCAACGGGCTTGAAGCCTAGAGATCCTGGCATGATTATGTTTTTAGATGATAAAGATGTGCATGACTGCCGAAAAGAAGTTATGATGCCGATAGATAGAGTAGTTGAAGGATTAAAGACAAAAATAATACCAGAGATGCGGGCTGGTTTTTTAGTATTTCAAAGAAATAATGAACCATTAGAAAAATATTATGAAGAATTATTAAAATATATTAAGGATCAAGGACTTGAACCAAAAGTTGATTCAATTTGTACAAGTATAGAAGCAATATTTCAACCAGATACTTATAGCTATACAACAATGGATTTTATTGATGAAGATAAACAAGACATATACGAAATAGAAATTATTATTCCTATTGAGGATTAACATTTTATTTAAGTCCTATATTCTTTTTGCTAAGCGACTGTAGTCTAGTGGTTAGGATCTTGGCCTTCCAAGCCAATGACCCGGGTTCAAATCCCGGCGGTCGCACCATTCATCTTTTTCAACAAGATAAAACAAATCTAATTTATGTACCTATCTTCAAAAAAATTAAATAAGGAATAATTAATGATACAAGATTTACTCATGGTTTTATAATTAAAAATATTTAACTAACGAAAAACTGTTAAATATTATTCAAAAAATAATTTTTTCTGATGAAATTTGATACTGTAAACCTCATCAAACATTATTCAAAACGGCATTATCACACCTTTGTATAAATGAAAACGAAGCTCTACATGTAGGTGATTTTATAAGAACATATATTCAAGGTGAAAAAAAATTAGTATAAAAACCGTTTGGATAAAGGATAATAATTTCCAAATTAGTGAAATTCAACCATATTAGGTTATAAACAATATAAATGAATTTTTAAAATAGCAAAAATTAAAAATATTACTAATGATTAATAGACGTAACAATAACTTCTATCTCTTCTTCATTAAATGTAACATTAAATCCAGCATTTTGTAACTCTATAGCTGATAATTTAAGCCAGTTACCAAAACTACCTATTTGATTATTATCTGGATTAATAGGAGAAATATCTACACTATATTTTTGTTTAGCTATTTCACATAAAATTTTTTTGGATGCCCAATAATCTAATGCAACAGGATCTGTGCTTGTAGCTACTATTCCAGTTTTTATTGCCTGTGAATATGTTGTATTAGGTCCCGTTCCAGGCTTTCCATTGACATGTATTGCATCTAGAATGTTTAATGTTGGGAAACGGGTATTAGCCATTAAAGTTCCCATTCCACCTTTCCCAACAGTCATGTGTGTTCTATATCCTAATTTAGCAGTTAATTTGTCGGAAGGGATTCCCATATAATGTTTTATTGCACCAGTTACACCAAAAATGAAATGGCATTTTAAGACAGGGATGTTAATTATTTTAATTTTTTCATAATCATATTCTTTTTTTTCTGAATCCCATACTCCTAGTTTAAAACTGATTTTAGTATCATATTCAGAAGTGAATTTAGGATAAGAAACAAGTACGTTTGTAGATGAAACAATTTTTGTGCTCAAGACATATCCGTCTTCGTCATTTCCATCAGAGTATTCACCAACATTATTTTCAGTAATTTTATCCCATAAATATGACGAAATTTTGGTTTTGTTTTTAAATGTATTAACAATTTTATTGATAGATTGAGTTTTATCTATTGAATTATTGTTCTCATAATCAAAACTACCACCCCGTCTAGTACTACCATATTGAGCTTGACCATTGTCAGCGATAATAATTTCTCCAGTAAAACCATTTGGATGTTCAATAATCGAATTGATAATAGATTTAACAAGATCAGTATTTGTACCACCTCTTTCATCCCACTGACTATTAACTTTTAAAATAATTACATCATCAGAAGAAATTAACCCGTTTACACTAAAAGCATCCCCCTTAACTAAGGTTTTATAAAATTTTAAATTATTTTTACCCATAAAATTAATAAATTTTTTAAAATCTTCATAAGTACCATAAGTTCCTTCCAATGCAAAAATTTTTGAAGAGTTGTGGTGTTTTGAGATTGAGGTTTTAAGTAACAAGGTATAATAATTTATATCATACTAAAAAATTAAGTTTTTTATTTATTTTAAAACACTTGTTATCCCATCAGTAACTAAAGTATATAACGCGCCTAGATTTGAAGCTAGGCCAATTGCTCCCGCTATTTGACCCAAATCTTTTGATGTTTTAACATCAAGTATCTTTAAACAAATTTTGGCTAAAGGATGAACTTGTACCATACCACCAACTGTACCAACACTCATTGGTAATTCAAGAAATCCTACTAAGTTTCCAGTATTATCAAATCTCCAAGTGGAAAGAGAATTATAAGTTCCTTTTAGGCTAGCATAAGAATGAGCACCCGCTTCAACAGCACGGGTATCATTTCCTGTTGCTAATAATACAGCAGAGATACCATTCATTATACCTTTATTATGAGTTGCTGCTCTATAGGGATCTGTTTCAGCGAAAATTGATGCATTTATTATTTTTTCAGGAATTGTTTTATCAGAAAAAATATCAATAGGGATTTTTGTATTCAGTGTCACCATACGTTTTGTTGCTAGGTTGCTGAGTATTCGAATATTTACTTTACCGCCAGATAATTGTTCAATGGTTGGTGAGATTAATTCACACATGGAGTCAACAATGTTTGCACCCATTGAATCTTTAACATCAATGAATAATTCTACAATCATCATGTTACCCATAATTGTTTCTAGATTTCGTACCTTTAGATCTAATGCCTTACGAGTAGTTGAAACAGAATTAGCATCTAAAAGTAAATTTTGTTTTTCTTTTAAAATATTATTTTCTGCTAAAGTAGAATCAGGAACATCGATTACTTGGATTTGACCTATCATTATAGAAGGACTGCTTTCTGCATTAATTCCACTACCATGATTAATTAGATCTAAACCTTTTTCAATTTGTGTGATTACACCTTTTTCTTCAATTGCTAAAGGCACAAAATATTTTTTTCCATTTAAGTTTAAATCGTCGATTATACCAAGAGGGATTTGAAAAGTACTTAAAACATTTTCACGCATTGTTTCAGCGATATTAAAATTAAGTCCTCCATAGGATTTAAGTAGAAGTATTTCCTCGTTAGTTAATATTTTTTTAAAGTTCTCATTGAGAAAGTTATTAGATTTAAGATTAGACCTCATTGTAAGAAAGAAGATTAAATCAAATTTCTTAAAGTTTTCTCGAAAAATTAAAAGTGTAAAATTTTCATTAAGTGAAAATAACTGTATATTATAATATAATTTGGAAAAGAGTTATTTATTTAATATGATAATAACATCAAAACAAAAATCATAAAAAATTTTTACATTATATTTTCATCTGATAAAAATTATTTTGATATTTCATTTAGCCATTCATGAGCCTTATCTAAAAATACACTAGGATAATAAGTCTCTATAACAGGAATTCCCATCTTTAACAGCTTGTCAATTGCTACTACTGAATAGGGTCGAAAAATTTCTTTATATGCTAAAGGAGAAATTCCAGCAAAGACTTTAATATTTTCGTTAATCATTCTTTTGATGATTTCATAATTTTTTTTAGATTCTTCTGATTCTTTACCTGGTTCATTTATTACAAAATCGCTGAATATGAAGCAAATTCTATCACTTCTATCACTTGCTTCTATTAATTGATCATAAGCCCATTCAAAACTTTTATTTGGTATAGTACCCCCCCAAGTGGGTCCATCTCTTGTTCCTCTGAAATGGTATTCCATCTGAGTGGTCGTCATTGTAATCATAGAAATTAATTCTTCAAGTATTTTTTCAATATCTCTTTCATCTGTTAAATCTTTTATAATATGGCTATTGCTTTCATATAGAATAAGACCCCATTTATCATTTCTTAAACCCCACATTAAAGGAATTAAACTTAATATACTATAATTTATGCTATTAATTCCTTCATAATCGTAAAACATTGTATTACTTATGTCCTGAATGTAAATGATGTTTCTATTTTTCTTTTTCTTTTTAAGCATCAAAAAATCGTCTTGTCTAATTTCCTCAATTTTTCTACCTAGATCAATAATATTCTCAAGACTTCTGTCTTCATCGATGCTATCTGGGTCTTCTCCAGGTTGGAAAGGTCTAACTGAAGCAATTTTACTCCAATCATCTTTTCTTTCAAGTTCTCTACCAAGTTTCAGCAAACGTTCTTTTAAAAGATAAGCAAGTAATTTACGCATTTTTTCATCAAGTTCATTTTTGAGTGTTTTTGCAGCTAATTTTACTATTCTATTTTCTCCTGGACCAACACCAATATCTGGCTTATTTTCGAGTTTAACAAATTGATCTACATCATTATTTCTTGATGTATTATGATATGTTTGTTCTAAACCTTTTCCATGAGGTGAAACGATAACTTCTTTTGTTTTACTCGCTAGTAAACTCAGTAATTGATCCCCATCAAAAGGTTCTCCCTCTTCATCTTCATATTCTGATACTTGAGTTAAAATTTCTAAAGCTGTTTTTTCTGCTATTTTTTGATTTTCTACTTGACTTGTTATTACTGCAGCTTTTATTAAATCTTCAAATTTAAGATGACCATTTCTAATATACATTGGAAGTAAAATTTTACCCATATTGATACTCTGTCTAGGGCTTGGTTTTTCAAGGATTTCTCTATTTCGTCTCATCCTAATAATAAATTCAGGGATAAAAAAATTCGCGTAATGGAAGGGATAAGTGAGCTCATAATTTGACATTATTTAAGTATCCTCGTTAAAATCTCTTCAACCACCATCGATACTGTTTTTCCTTCTTCTCTTACTTTCATTTCTTTTGCTAGAACTGCTGGCGCAAAAAATTTTATTACAGCATTTTCTGTTTCAAAACGATTAAAATATTTATTTACTAATCTAGTTAAGTAAATACCAGATCTTGGTGAAGCTGGAATTTCTAAAATTGGGTTATTCCTTGTCTCTTTTACTATCTCATAAATTTTTTCAAGTACAGTATTCGGTAAATTAAACGCTGGCGTATTTTCTTTAAGAATTTCCAGTTCTGTATCTTTTGATGGATATGTTAGTCTAATCCAGCAACCTATTCTATCAACCAATACTTTACTAAGTCTATATGTACCCGAAGTTTCAATAGGATTCTGAGTAGAAACAAAAGCAAAACTTTCTTGTGCTTTAATTAAACCAAGAGGGAATAAGTGATAATGTCTTTCTTCTAGAGGAGAAATCAAGCTGTTTTGACAAAACTCAGTAGCTCTATTTAATTCATGAGCAACAAAAAGACCACCCTCTACCATAGCTCGAATTAAAGGACCTGGTTCAAAACTACTAATATTTCTACCATTACGAACAACAAGAGCAGGATCAAAACTACCTATAAGACGACTTGGCGTAACATTTTCATCGAAAAAAACTTCATGAAAACTTCTTCCCGTATCTTCAGCAACTTTTCGAGCTAGTAATGATTTACCTACACCTGGTGGACCTACTAGGCACGGTGTAATACCGGTATCTAATGCATCTTTTAGAAGTGAATACGCGGTTTCATACTGGCCTTTAAGAACAACTGGGTGTTCAATGCGAATATTTTCCACTATGCTTTTTTCAAGCATTTTACGGAAGCCCTGTTCCTTATCAGCGATCAAAGTGCGTCCAACTACGATTGACAAGGTTCAATTTAAATATTAAACCTTATCATCTTTTTTTCTTTAATTAAAAAAACTAAAATAAAAGTCAAGTAAAATTTATTAAAAAACCTCTTTTTTACATTAAAATTCCTTAAAGGTTTTAAGTAAAAGATGATACCTTAACGAGGAGTGTAAATGGAAAAAATCCTTGAAGACATTAGAGTTATTGATCTTACTCACGTTTGGATGGGACCATGGTGTACCATGATGCTTGCTGAAATGGGTGCCGAGGTTATTAAAGTTGAACCACCTTGGGGCGCATTAGGCCGCATCGAAGAAAGGGGACAGATGTATGGGGGGGCAGCTCCTAGTTTCCATCATCTTAATTTATCTAAAAAAGGCTTAGTACTTAATCTAAAAGATTCTAAAGGAATTGAACTAATTAAACAGCTAATAAGCAAAAGCGATGTAATTATCAGCAATTACGCTCCCGGTACGATGGAAAAAATGGGTTTAGGCTATGAAGAGTGTAAAAAAATTCGTCCAAACATAATATATTGTGTATTAAGTGGATTTGGGGATACCGGACCCTACAGTCCTTATAGTAGTTATGCTATGGTTGCTGAAGCGATAGCAGGATATACCCGCCAATTAGGAGATAGCATTGATCCAAACGGACCACCAAAAGGTATGGTAGGCTTTTTTGGAGATCTTGCACCAGCAACAACTATGGCTATGGGGATCATTGGAGCAATACGTTACCGCGATAAAACAGGAGTTGGACAAAAACTCGATATAGCTCAATTCGATTCAATGTTTGCTTACAATACTCAAGTAACAACTTATTGGTTAAGTGGGAAAAACGAAGTACAAAGAAGAGCTGAAGATCAAGAAAGAAGGAAAAATGCGCCACCCCGTAATATCGATCCACTTCAACAAATTGGGGGTAATTTAAAAGTAAAAGATGGATATGTAATGGTCACAGGGATGCGGCCAAAAGCAATTGAAGCATTGAAAGAAAAACTAGGTAATGAAGAAATAACTAAAGAAATGATTCTTGAATGTATTGCAGGGATGACAAAATATGAAGCTTTCCACTTCTTTGCGAAAATGGGAATGCCTTGTGCCCCCGTTTTATATGCCAGTGAAGCAACACATGATCCGCAAATTGCTGCTAGAGATATGATAGTTACCGTTGATCACCCTATTTTAGGTAAAATTAAAGCAAGTAATTTTGCGTTAAAAATGAGTGAAACACCTGGTACTGTTACCTCTGCTGCACCTTTGTTAGGACAACATCAAAAAGAAATTATTATGGGGCTTCTTGGATATAATGAGCAAGAATTCAACGATTTAGTACAGGAAGGTGTTATTGCTTATCAACCTGATATTGATAAGTATTTAGAAAACTTGAATAAAGGTAATTAATTATTAATAATATTTTATTTAAACCCTTTAACTTTTTTATAATATTTGATTTGGGTATTAGAATAAAGAATTTCTTTTTTAATTTATTCAATAATAAAGACAAGGATAATATATTATTTTAATAGTTTCTATTCTGATATTACTGTGTCTTTCCTGAAAAAATTAATTAAAAAAAAGCGAAGAATTGTTTTAATTACTTCTCCTTCGTCTTTTCCGGTTACTTATGCTCGTTCTCCTTTTTTTCCCTTCAGTTTAGTTCCTGTAAATATCGCTACCCCCCTTCTTCCTTTAGGTCCAGCATACATTGCTTCATCTCTAGAAGAAGCAGGTTACGAAGTACTAGTTTTGGATTGCACTTTCATGGACAAGAAAAATTTTGATGCAGAAAAAATTAAAACAACCATTTTAAGTTTAAATCCCGATTTAATTGGTTTAACTGCTTTAACTTGGACTATACTAAACATATATGATTTAGCTAACAATATTAAAAAAGAAGACTCAGAAACCCCAATAATACTTGGTGGGCCCCATGTATCTGCATTACCTTATCGAACATTAGATGAATGTAAGAGCATAGATGGTGTAATAATTGGGGAAGGAGAACAGACTTTTCCCCTTTTCTTAAAATCTTTATTTTCAAAAGGAATTAATGATGAATTAAAAGATTTTAAAGGGCTTGTAGTACGAAATAAAAATCAGTTTATTGGTGATCCTGAACCTGTTTATATTGAAAATTTAGATGAAATACCTTTTCCTGCTAGACACTTATTCCCCGTAAGCGAATATATTCGGTATTCAAAAAATTTTAAGGCAAAACAAAAACCAGTCGCTTCAATGATTACTTCTCGTGGTTGCCCTCATAAATGTACTTTTTGTACAAGAGTAAATAACGGATCAATTCATCGTGCGAGAAGTCCTAGTAATGTTGTTGAAGAGATGGAAGAGCTTAAGAAGTTAGGTTTTAACGAGATTCAGATAGTTGATGATAATTTTACTCATGACAGAAAACGTGTCTTTGATATATGTGAACTTATTAAAAATAAGAATCTTCAATTGACTTTTAGTCTTGTTAATGGTATGAGGATTGATCATGTAACAGAAGAAATGATGAAAACAATGTACGATTCTGGGTTCTATTCAATTCATTTTGGAGTTGAATCTGCTGATAATCAAATTTTAAAAAAAATTAAAAAAGCAATAACGATAGAACAAGTAAGAAACGCAATAAAAATTACACGAAATATTGGATATGATTTAAATCTATTCTTTGTTATTGGGTTACCTGGAAGTAACGTCGAATCAGAAGAAAAAACATTAACATTTATTGAGGAAATGGGTTTACCTTTTACTTACTCTGTTTGTACACCATACCCAGGTTCACCTCTTTGGAATGAACTGGGAGATAAAATGGATTCTATTACATGGGATAGGTTTGATGAAGGAGATGTATCAAACCCTTTATACTTACCAGAAAATATGACTTTAGATGAAATAAAAAATATTATAAATAGGGCAAAAGAATTACAAAATTCAATGAATAAATAAGTTTTAAAAATTTATATATTTTTATTTAAAAATGATAAATAAGAATTGATTTGATAAACCTCATAAAACTCAATTTTTAATAGATAAAAACCTAAAGAATTTAAGTAAATGCTTCATATGTCTAAGGATAACAAATGAAAATGCCTCTCGAAGATATTCGTGTTATTGATCTTACTCATGTTTGGTTTGGACCTTGGTGTACCATGATGCTTGCTGAAATGGGTGCCGAGGTTATTAAGGTTGAACCCCCTTGGGGTGCTCTAGGAAGAATTGAAGAATTTGGACGTATGTATGGAGGTGCTGCACCAACTTTCCATCATCTTAATTTAAATAAAAAAGACATAGCAGTCAATACTCGAACTCCTGAAGGATTAAAACTAATGCAAGAACTAATCAAAAAAAGTGATGTAATAATAAATAATTTTGCCCCTGGAACAATGGAAAAGATGGGTATAAGTTACGATGAGTGTAAAAAAATTAGGCCTAACATAATCTTTGCTCAACTTTCAGGATTTGGTGACACTGGACCTTATAGAGAATATAGTAGTTATGCTGTTATTGCTGAAGCTTTTGCTGGCTGGGCACGAGCACAAGGAGACCGCGATGATCCTAATGGTCCTCCAAAGAGTTTAGTAGGTGCTTTAGGAGATTTAGGTCCAGGTACAATGGCTGCAATGGCTATTATAGCAGCACTTAGATACCGCGATAAAACAGGTGAAGGACAAAAAATCGATGTGGCTCAATATGATTGTATGTTCGGTTATCAAGTGATGACTACAAATTACTGGCTAAGTGGAAAAACAGAAGCTGAAAGAAGAACGGAAGATGAGGAAAGAAGAAAACAAAGACAACAAGACCCTATAAGCCAAATTTCTGGTTATTTAAAAGTAAAAGACGGATATATTATGACTACTGGATTAAGAGCAAAAGCACAAGATGCATTGAAAGAAAAGTTTGGTGTTGAAGAACTTTCAAAAGAACTAATTTTAAAAGAAATTGAGAACATGACCCGTGAAGAAGCATTCCACTTCTTCGCAAAAATTGGATTACCAACCGCAATTGTATATTATGCAAGTGAATCAACTCACGATCCTCATATAAATGCAAGAGAAATGATAACACAAGTTGATCATCCTCTATTAGGTGAAATCAAAGCTGTTAATTTCCCAGTTAAAATGAGTAAAACCCCAGGAACCGTTACTACTGCTGCACCATTATTAGGACAACATCAAAGAGAGGTAATTATGGGTCTTCTAGGCTATACTGAAGAAGAATTCGATAAATTGGTTCAAGAAGGAGTCATTGCTTATCAACCAGATATTGATAAACAGCTTGAAAATTGGAAAAAATCTTCCTAATTTTTTTTCTTTAGATAAGATAATATAAGTAAGACTTGTAATAAAATTGTTGAATGTAATATGCCTTTCCTATATAAAGCGCGGTCAGAGGAAGAAATTAATGCAATAATTGAAAGAACAGCTGAAGCCGTTTTAAAATATGATCTAGTTGAACCCGCTGTCCTTTTTTTCGAGTCTGTTAAACCCCTTTCCTTTATGGGTGGTAAAATGGCAGCAACAGGATTAGCCTTTCTTATACCTTTAATAGGATATTCTATTGATGATTTTTTTGTTGTTTTTCAAGAGACCGCTAACATAGAAAAATTATTGAATATAATAGAAACGAGGAAAATGGCTGAACTAGAAAAGAAACGTAAGGAAAAAGCTGCTAAAAAACAGAAAAAAATAAAAAAATAAAAAAATGGAAAATAGGTCTTAAGCTACCGCACCTAATAATACCATTCTAAAGAACTTTAGGAATTTATCTGCAGCGCCTATGAATAGACTTTGTGCCCATACTACATCTTGTGCATATAATATACCGATTGAAGACATCAAGAACAGTCTACCAAATACTAGAATGTATCTCGTAGGTCCTTTTAGTTCAACGGTAAATAGCCAATACGATAATGCACAAAGTGTACCAATAAATGCTAGCAATGCACTTGCTTGATCAAAAGGTGTCGTAGCACCAGTAACCTGAGTAATTGCTCTGTTTATTGGATTTAATAGGTTGGTACTAACGTATGTCGTAAAGAGTGAACCCATACCAATACCCAGTGATAGAGAGTATGAGTAACTAGCGATCCATCCCTTTCCTTTCCATAGTCTTGTGTAGAATAAAACACCCGCAAGTACAGGTATTATGTTTATTAATCTGGTTCCATCCATAATTGGAATTAATACTTGTAAGTAAACACGATTAAGATTATTTAGGAAATAGTGTACGGTTGAAATTGAGATTACAATCTGTGCGGCTCCTCTAGCAAATATATTATCTGTTTTGTATAAGTACGACCATACACACGCAACCATGAACATTTGTATGAAAAGGAACATGGTGTCTTGAATTGTTAAAGCCATTATTCTTTTCCTCCTTCTTTTTCACCTAACATTGATAGATTACCGATAATTATTATTATGCATAAAGTGATTATACCCAAGTTCTTTGCGTCATTTGTTTTAATTCCGTCACCTAAGTAACCAGTAGCAATTTCTAATTCCCCACCTTGTGAGGCTCCTCCTACGTAACCATAGATTGGACCATTAATTGGGTCATAGAATGGCCCAACAAATGGTAATAGACCTGTACCTGTTCCCCAAGCTACAATGTCTATTCCACACCATACATTATACCTTGATACATGACCGGTGCTTCCAACTACTAAGTCAAAATCAGTGTAATCATAAATTTCTTGCATCAATGGTAGATTTGTTGCATTGTCTAGACTACGAAGTTTCCAATCATTAATGAAATAAGACCTAATATTATCTGTAAATACTACGTGTGCAGCTTCGTCCATTGACATATAGGGGAATATTACAAAATCTATTCCTTCTTTACTCCAGTCAACACCTGCTTTATTTAAGACTTGAGTTATTACAATTGGTGCATCTACGTCTGTTAAGAGAATTAAAACTTTGAAGCCTCTAGCAAATAGTAGTTTATATGTAGCAACATATATTGGTTCAACATCTGGGAGCATAGTAATATAACCTGAAAAAGAGGTTAATGCTACTGAACCTGCTGGATATGTCTCAATTTTGTTAACATAATTTTTGACATTATCACCGACGGTTGTAGGTATACCGATAGGGTAGATTAATGGTATAAAAGTAATTATTGTCATAAAAGCATAGATGAATCTGTAATCAATTTTTCCGAGTTTTGCTAGTGCCATTATGCGGTCACCTCTACAGCAGTTCTCTCTCTACCGAGTAACTGTCTGCATCCTACAAGTAGTGAACCAAAGGCCATACAGATGAGTGCAGCGTTGTATCCTCCAGTATAACCGATGTTGTTTATCCATTCACCGAGAGGCATCATCCATGGGAAGTATAGGTTAAAAATTGGTGTATTACGTAGGGTATAGATTACTCCTGAGAGCAGGAGAATTGATGCTTCTAAGTTCCTAAATCTCAGCATTCTGTAAGATGCTGACATTAGGTATAAGAACATTAGTCCATAGAATGCTTGACTCTGTGCTCCATAGAATCCATTATACCACCAAACGTAACTTTCATGTCTAATTCCAAGTTGCATGGTTGTCCAATCAGCATACAGTATTGACATACCGACAAGTAACAGTGAGAAACCAACTAGTATTCCGAACATAAGATAAGGTACTATACCTTTGTCTTTATTCATCTGTAAAGCGTGGTATTCTCCGTTAAAGAGATAAATGACACCGAGTCCCCAGGCAATCATTGAGATGTATGAAGTCCAGCTACCTAGTGTGGTCCAATAGTTTTTAAGTAAATCATCAGTTACAAATCTGTTCAATAGGATTGGGAACGCTGTTAATGCTACTAAAATTAATGGTAGATCTCTTCTAATAAAATTTCTTGATGCCATTTTTACAACCCCGCTAAACTTTTGAATGGTATGCCCATGAATTGCAGTACTAAACCGCCTACTAATAGAAGTACTGCTATGTATTTCCAGATTTCTTCACTTACAATACTGCTTGTAAGGTATTTGTTTTCACTAAGTGCAGCACCTGCAGCTAATAACTCTTCACCTATGAACATGTGATCACATGCCATTGCGAATATGTAGGTTGCTGTCCATCTTGGAGTTCCTCCAATAACTATAGCATTGTTAATTTTAGCTGCTTCAAGTATGGGGAACTCATATGTAATTACGCTACCTGCATGCATGAAGAGACCAACGCCTTCACGTACAAAGCTTGTATATACACCTGGAGAGAATGCTGCTGTTAGATAACCATAATAGTGCATGTCTCCCCTTTGGAATGCATCTGGCTTTCCAGCTTCTATGTAACCTTCACGAATGACTCCTTCAATCATTGGAATTGCTTCTCCTTGGCTTGGGAGATGCATGATCATTCTTGTACCATATTTAGCTGAAAGCCTAGTTGTATATTTCAGAACCGCTAAGGCTGCAATTGTAGTTCCAACAGAGCTGGACATAATTGGTGCACCATCACTACCTAAAGAGTAGTGTACTGGCTTACCCATTTCTAATGCACGCCCTACGCCTTCTTCAATAGCTAGTGTTGCAGGTATTGTTCTTAATTCCGGTAGTTTCTCGTTTCTTTCGACTTTTTTTAAGTAGTAGTATACTGTACCGAACATTATTACGTACCAGACAAACTCCATCCAATATTTTGTTTCAATAGCGACCATTTTCAATCGCAAATATCAATTATAGCTATTTAGTTTAAAAAAGTTTAGACTTAAAGTACATAAATTGGATAAATTTTACCGATTAAGTATCGCTTTTACTTCCAAAAATATCATAACATTCATTTAAAAATTCTAAAAAAAGTAAAAACCAGCTTCAAAAATAATGATATTATGTCAATAGTATAATAAAAAAAATAAACCTTAATAGGAAACATGTGTAGTATTCTCGATTACCATGCTCAAACCAACAAAAGAGATGCAATACATCATGGCCACTGACGTTGGTAGTACTACTACAAAAGCACGTTTTTTTGCTAAAAAAGAAAATGGTTGGCGTTTTGTAGTAGCAGGAGAAGCACCAACCACAGTTGAAGCACCCTTCGAAGATGTAACAATGGGTGTAATGAATGCCATTAGAGAGGTTGAAGAGATTACAGGTCACCGAATCTTAAAACCTGACGGTACTGGTTTAATGATTCCTTACGACGGGGAAAAAGGAGTAGATCTTTATTGTACAACAAGCAGTGCTGGAGGGGGTCTCCAGATGATGGTTGGCGGTCTTGTTAGAAGTATGACTGCAGAGAGTGCCAACCGTGCAGCATTGGGTGCAGGTGCTATAGTAATGGATACTTTATCCGTCGATGATGGAAGACAACCCTATGAAAAAATTAAACGTATTAGAAGCTTGAGACCAGATATGATGCTTCTAGCAGGTGGAACTGATGGAGGAGACACTGAACACGTAATAGAATTAGCTGAATTAATTAAAAGCGCTCAACCAAAACCAAGACTCGGTATTGGATACGAGTTACCCTTCGTATACGCTGGAAACAATAAAGCCGTTTCCTATATTGAAGATTTATTAAAAACTAGTTTCGCTTTAACTTGTGTAGAAAACATTAGACCAACTTTAGAGATTGAAAACAATGAACCTGCGCGTCATGCAATACATAAACTCTTTATGGAGCACGTTATGAGTCATGCACCCGGTTATAACAAATTAATGAAGTGGGCAAGCATTGACATTATGCCTACTCCTGCTGCTGAAGGAATGGCAATCCAGTTACTTGAAAAAAACTATAAAAAATACAGCCTTGGCGTCGGTTTGGGCGGAGCTACAACAAATGTATATTCAGTATGGGAAGGAAGATTTGTTAGAAGTGTTTCAGCAAACCTAGGTATGAGTTATAGTATCACAAATGTCCTTAAAGAAGCAGGAATCGAAAATGTAATGAGATGGTTACCTTTTGTATTAAATCCTCAAGACCTTAGAAACCGATTAATGAATAAGATGATACGCCCTACTACGATTCCACAAACATTAGAAGAATTAATTATAGAACACAGTATAGCTAGAGAAGCATTACGTTTGGGTCTAAGACATCATAAAAGTATAGCAACAAGGCTTAAAGGAGCTAAACAATACCACGACGACTTCGGTTGGATGTTTGATGCGGTTGTTAAAGATACTTATATTGACATGTTACAAATTGGTTGTATTGCTGGAACAGGAGGGCTTCTAAGCCACGCACCTGATCGTGTTCAAAGCCTAATAATTTTAACAGATGCTTTCCAACCTGAGGGAGTCACCTATATGTTCCAAGACTCTGTTTTCATGATGCCTCATTTAGGTGTGTTATCAACAGTTTATGAAGAAGCAGCTTTACAGATCTTCGATAAAGACTGTTTAGTTAAAATGGGTACCGTTGTCGCACCAAGAGGCGTAGGAAAACTAGGATCCCCATGTATGGATGTAAAGATTGAGATGCCCGATGGGAACATCTTGAATGAGCACCTCGACTTCGGAGATATAAGAAGAATACCTCTTGAAGAAGGGAAAGAAGCCAAATTAACAATTACCACTCAAAGAGATCTAGCTATAGGCTATAACGTTGAAATGAAACCAGTAAACACTCGAAGTGATGTAGCAATGGGTGGTGTTGTTGGCATCGTCCTTGACGCACGTGGTAGACCATTAATACTCGAAACAGAACCACAAGCTCGTAAAGCACAATTATTGAACTGGTTTAAGAAAGTCAACTTATACCCTGGAGTTGATATCAATAAAATATTCAAGGAGGAATAAAAATGCCTAAAAAACAAACTGAAAAAAATAATGACGACAAAAGTAGTGCACAAGCATTTGCTTATACTCCAGGATTAAAAATTAAAGAATCAGAAGTAGTTGAAAAAGAAAGAAAACTCCCAATTTTAGGAGAAGTCTTAGTAAATGAAAATGATGAAGTAAAAAATGATACAAGGGTAGCACAAACATTTGTACCTGGAGACCCATTTATTATCGATGCCGCAAATAGATGGGGTGTAATTCCAGACGTTATTCAAGAATGTATGTTAAAACCTATAGGATCTCTCGTAAAAGAAGGAGAAACTATAGCCAAATATACTGCTTTCTTTGGTTTAGTAAAAAAGAGTTTAGAATCACCTGTTGAAGGAACAATCGAAACAGTATCCCCAATTACAGGACAGATTATTATTACTGGTTCACCAATACCCGTCTATATAGATGCTTATGTACCTGGAAAAGTCAAAGAAGTAGAACCTCGTGAAGGTGCAGTAATTGAAACCCACGGAGTTTTCATTCAAGGTATATTTGGTATAGGTGGAGAAAAATACGGGACAATACGAGTACCAATAGACTCAGCAAAAGAAGTTTTAACTGCTGATAATATTACATCAGATATGAAAGACTGCATTATTATTGCAGGTTCTTTAATCAACCTCGATACATTAAATAAAGCAATTCAAGTTGGCGCAGCAGGCATCATTGGAGGAGGAATCAACAGCGACGATTTAATTAAACATATGGGTACCGAGATTGGCGTAGCTATTACAGGTGAAGAAGAAGGAATTACCATGATAATTACTGAAGGATTTGGGAACATGACAATGCATCTAAAAACATTTGAAATACTCAAAAAATTTGAAGGATATAAAGCAAGCATTAATGGTGAAACTCAAATCAGAGCAGGGGTCATAAGACCTGAAGTAATTATTCCACATGAGAACAGAATTACCAAAAGTACTACAGCTCTTGACGATGGTATGGTGTCTGGTACTAAAATCAGAATTATTCGTGAACCATATTTTGGTGCTATTGCCAAAGTAGTTAGTTTACCTGTTGAGCTTCAGATGATGGAGTCAGGAAGTTATGTCCGTGTCCTTGAAGCAGAGCTCGAAAGTGGCGAAAAGGTAATTGTTCCAAGAGCAAACGTTGAAATCATCGAAGAGTAAACAATTTAATCTTCCATTTTATTATTTTTTTTTATACGTTTGAAATATTTATTGTAATCTTTTTTTTCATATGAATTATAGGTATAACTTTAAATAACCTTATTGTACATGAAATGAGAATCGTTACTCTTTTAACGCTAAAGATAGAAGAGTATACGAATCACAAGAGGGATTGAATAGTGATTGAAATTAGGTTGCACGGCAGAGGCGGTCAAGGAGCAGTCACTGCTTCAAGAATTATCGCAGCCGCAGCATTCGAGGATGGTCTTTATTCACAAGCCATCCCGATGTACGGCACCGAGAGGCGTGGTGCGCCATTAACTGCCTATGTACGCATCGACAATGTACGTGTCAGGGAGAGAGAACTCGTTCATACCCCTGATTACAGCATCTGCTTCGATGAATTCATTAGCATGAATCAAACCATCGCAAACAGTATGAAGCCCGGAGGCATCGTGCTCGCAAATTCTAAATTTAAACCAGAAGAACTACCCTTAGCTGGCGACATAAAAATTGCATGTGTAGATGCAACAGGAATAGCAATTAAACATCTAGGACGGCCTATTACAAATACCGCAATTTTAGGTGCTTTTTGTAAGTTATGTCCTGAAGTAAGCTTAAAAGGCGTTGAAAAAGCAATTTACAAATATTTCCCAGGAAGAGTCGGTGATATGAATGTCGCTGCTGCAAGAGCAAGTTATGAACAAGTAACAGATCTAATTACAGCGAAAAACAAAGAGCCACCAAAACAAGTCGAAGAGATTGTTAGTGGTGGATATGGTGCTCTAAAAGACGTCAGTGGATGGCGTGTTTTCGAACCCGTAATTGATGAAGAAAAATGCATTGGATGCAAAACTTGTTGGATTTACTGTCCTGAAGCTGCTTTGGAATGGACTGCTAATAATAAACCAGCAATGATTTCTCGTGCTTGCAAAGGTTGTGGTGTATGCGCTAACGAATGTCCCGTTAAAGCAATTGAAATGGTTAGAGTCCAGGTAAAGAAATAAGGAGAATGATGAAAAATGGTTGATTATGAAGTAATGGTTGGAAACAAAGCGTGTGCAGTAGCATGCAAACTAGCTAGAGTAAATGTTGCAGCAGCATTCCCAATCACCCCACAAACATCAATTACAGAATACCTTTCAGAACTATATGCATCAGGAGAAATGCCAGGATTCGAATTTGTAAACTGCGAAGGCGAACTACCTGCACAGGTTATTGTCAATAATGCAGCGTTAGTTGGAGCAAGAGCATTTACATGTACCGCTGGACCAGGACTACAATACATGCATCACCCAATGGCAAGCACTGCAGGTGGTAGATGCCCATTAGTAATGGCTGTTGTACATAGAGGAATAAAAAGCATGCAGCCCGACCACTCAGACCTAATGAGTCAGCAGTGGACTGGATGGATTCATCTATACGTAGAAAACGCACAGGAAATCCTTGATACCATAATTATGGGTTACAAAATTGGAGAAGATGCACGTGTTCGTTTACCTGTAGCAGTAGGTTATGACGGTTACGTTTTAAGCTATACAGCTGAACCAGTAGAAATCCCACCACAAGAAATGGTTGATAAATTCCTTCCACCATACAAACCACCAAGAAGTTTAATCTACGACGATCCAGAAGCATCAATAGGTAGGGGAGGTGGCTTCCGTAGTGGAGACCCCAATTATGCATGGATGATGCACAATGAAGGCGCATTAAATGCAGAAGAAGTAATCAAAGAAGTGTTTGCAGAATGGGCAAAACTAACAGGTCGCAAATATGGAACTGGAATGGTTGAAGAATATAAAACCGAAGGAGCTGACGTCGTTATTACTGCGATGGGAACCGTTGCAGGAAGCGCAGCTGCAGCAATAGACAAACTATGGAAAGACGGTAAAAAAGTAGGATTAGTGAAAATACGAAGCTTCTTACCTTTCCCAAGAGCAGATTTCCAAAGAATCGCAAAGAATGTGCAAGCAATAGGTGTATTTGACCGAAGCCTACAACCAGGAATGGGTGGACCTTCATACCGCGAAATAAAAAATACACTTTACGATTCTAATGTACATCCAGTAGTTGCAGGTTTCGTGGGTGGATTAAGCGGTAAAGAAGTAACCGTTAAGAACTTCGTGGATCTTGGTGAAAAGACCCTCGAATACGCAAAAGCCAAGAAAGCGGATGCACATCCGATCTGGGTTTAAGGAGGAAATGAAAAATGAGTGAAAGAATGACTCGAGCACAAGTTCCTTTAGAAGAAGGAATAATCTTCCCAGGTAGTACATGTCAAGGTTGTGGAGCAGCAATGGCTGCAAGACTAACCTTTAAAGTAATGGGACCAAACGTAATAAGACACGGTATACCCTGTTGTCCTGACCAATCATCAAAATCTCCCAGCACTGGTTCAGTATTCGAAGGTGCTGGACCATCTCTTACAGGAACATCAAGAGCTCTAAAAGCATTAGGTAGAACAGACATTAAAGCCGTAGGCTTCTTCGGTGACGGAGGAGTTTACGACATTAGTTTTGGTGGCCTCATGGCTGCAGCACAGAGAAATGAAAATGCCTTAGTTATTTGTAAAGACAATGAAGCCTACATGAATACAGGGGGTCAACACAGTGGTGGTACACCAAAATATGCTGAAACTACTACCGACCAAGTTGGACCAAACAGCCGAGGTAACAAATTCCATAAAATCCGAGCAGCATTCGCATTTGCTGCATTAGGAGTACCATACATTGCTACAGCTAGTGTAGCTTTCCCAGAAGATCTAATGGCTAAGGTAAAATATGCTAAAGACATAGAAGGATTTAGAGTAATTCTAATCCAAACCCCATGTCCCGTTGGTTGGAGATTTGATCCAGCAAAAACAATTGAAGTAGCACGTTCGGCCGTCCAAAGCGGAATGTGGCCCCTTTATGAAATCGAAAACGGTTCAACTTTCAAATTAAATTACAAACCCAAAGAACTAAAACCAATAACCGAATACTTGAAACCACAAGCACGTTTCAGACACATGACAGAAACTGAAATCAATGAAATGCAAACATACACCAATCAAAGATGGGAAGAAGTCTTACGAGCAGACGAAGCAAAAAGATTAACTTTCTAATTTCCATTTTTTTTAAAATTTTTTTATAATCGTAATGTATTACTCATTAATATTTTAGTTAATTAAAAAAAATTAAATTAAAGATAGCCTTTTAAACAGAATATTATTACGAATATCTAAGGTGGTCTATAATGCCTTATTGTCCTAAATGTGGTAAAGAAGTATCTGATGATGCAAAATATTGTCCATATTGTCGTGAAGCCTTACAATCAGCAAACATATTTTATAGACGAGCAGAAAATCGTGATGAAAAAGATGAAAAAGACGAAAAAGACGAAAAA